>NZ_JAPVZE010000007.1:0-74952 GCF_041432205.1 Streptococcus sp. 27098_8_51 | reverse complement strand
GTGCCATCATGTTTGACTTGGAAAGTGATGTCCGTTACTTTGAGGTAACCAGTTGGGGCTGCTTCCTCATGGAAGGTGTAAGTGCCCGGAGCTAAGTTGAGATCTTTAGACTTACCAGCTTCAGATGTCCAGCTTTCTACGGCTGTGCCTTCTGCCTTGTCGCCCTTGTAGATCTTGATTTGAGCGCCTGCGATTTCTGTTCCACCAAGGCTAACTTTACTGAAAGTAATGGCTTTTGGACTATCATCGTCTTTATCCGTTACTGTAACAGTTGAGCCATTAGTTACGACCTTGTTGTCTTCACCCTTAGAGTCTTTTTCACCAACGTTGGTCACTTCCACTGTGCCATCATGTTTGACTTGGAAAGTGATGTCTGTTACTTTGAGGTAGCCTGTTGGGGCTGCTTCCTCATGGAAGGTGTAAGTACCTGGAGCCAAGTTGAGATCTTTAGACTTACCAGCTTCAGATGTCCAGCTTTCTACAGCTGTGCCTTCTGCCTTGTCGCCCTTGTAGATCTTGATTTGAGCGCCTGCGATTTCTGTTCCACCAAGGTTAACTTTACTGAAAGTAATAGCTTTTGGACTATCATCGTCTTTATCCGTTACTGTAACAGTTGAGCCGTTGGTTACGACCTTGTTGTCTTCACCCTTAGAGTCTTTTTCACCAACGTTGGTCACTTCCACTGTGCCGTCATGTTTGACTTGGAAAGTGATGTCCGTTACTTTGAGGTAACCGGTTGGAGCGGCTTCCTCATGGAAAGTATAAGTACCTGGTGCTAAGTTGAGATCTTTAGACTTACCAGCTTCAGATGTCCAGCTTTCTACGGCTGTGCCTTCTGCCTTATCGCCTTTGTAAATCTTAATCTCTGCACCAGCGATTTCTGTTCCACCAAGGCTAACCTTACTAAAGGTAATCTTACGTGGACTATCGTCATCTTTATCAGTGACTTTGATTGTTGAACCATCGGTTACGACTGTATTGTCCTCGCCTTTAGCATCCTTAGTACCAACATTGGTAACTTTAACTGTTCCGTCATAGTTAACTTTAAAAGTGATATCCGTTACTTTGAGGTAACCAGTTGGGGCTGCTTCCTCATGGAAAGTGTATGTACCAGGTGCTAAGCTCAATTCTTTAGACTTACCAGCTTCTGAAGTCCAGCTTTCTACAGCTGTACCTTCTGCCTTATCGCCTTTGAAGATCTTGATTTGTGCTCCTGCGATTTCAACCCCACCAAGACTAATTTTACTGAACGTGATTTTACGAGCTACATCGTCATCTTTATCAGTAACTGTCAGAGTTGAATTTTGGGCTACAACACGATTGTCTTCACCTTTAGAATCTTTTTCACCTACTTTTGTCACTTCAACAGTACCGTTAGGTTTAACTTGGAAAGTGATATCCGTTACTTTGAGGTAACCAGTTGGGGCTGCTTCCTCATGGAAGGTGTAGATGCCTGGTTCAAGATTCAGTTGCTTAGGTTGGTCAGTTGAAGTCCAGCTTTCTACGGCTGTACCTTCAGCTTTTTCGCCCTTGTAGATCTTAATCTGTGCACCAGCGATTTCATTTCCTCCAAGATTGACTTTACTGAAGGTAATTTCTTTTGGAGTTGTATCTTCTTTGTCAGTGATAGTCAGAACTGGACCAGCTGCAAGAACAGTGTCATCAGCTCCCTTATTCTTTATAGTGATAGAACCATCAGTATTAACAGTAAAAGTAATATCTCCTACAATTTGATATCCCACTGGAGCATCGAACTCTCTTAGAGTGTAGGTACCTGGTGCCAGCTTAATCACTTTAGAAGTGTCAGCTACAGTAGTCCAGTCTGCAACAGGTGCCTCTTCAAGATTGACTGTATCTCCACTATAGATTTTCAGTTCCGCACCTGGGATTTCTTTCCCATTTGGATCCACCTTTTTGAAAGTAATCTCTTTCTCAGTTGGTGTCTTCGGAGGTGTCTTTTTATTTTCAATTCGACGTTCTACAGATTTGTCAGAACCAAATTCATCTGGAGAAATTTTAATGTCTTCAGTTAATTTATCAAAGCCAATAGGAGCGGTTACTTCACGAATCGTATAGTTATCTCGTAGCAATCTACCTACGCTAGCATTACCGTCCGAATCAGTTGTTAATCTTCCAACAACAGCTTGGTTTCGATCACGAATAACTTCAAAAACTGCACCTTGCAAAGGTTGGCCAGCTTCATCTACCTTATGAATTTTAATAGTAAAAACATATCCTTCCGCAACACCACCTGCAAGCTGGTAGACACGTGTACTAGTTGATTGCTCATTCTCACTACCATTGTAACTCATGTTAGCTACGTTCGTAATTTCCTCACCATCAACAAGATCGTAATTAGCTTTAGCTCGATATTCAATCATATAACCAAAGCCATTAGCATCCCCAAGTGGGAGAGTAAAACCGTCACCATTTGGATTTACCACTAATTGATTTTTAAAGGTTTCGGTCATATCCTGAGCATTAGTCCATTTCCAGTCTCCGTTATTCCAACTCCAATCTACTTTGTAAATACGAAAAGTATCTGGTAGGAATGTCATATTTGGAGATGAAAATGCATCTTTGATAGTAACATCACTGTAGTTCGCCATATTTCGGTTTACAGTAATGTTATAACGGATTACATTTTTCTCGTCGTCCTTGTATTGGAAGGAACTCTTTTCAATTTTAGAGTCGTATTTCCCTGGAGGGCCGTTATAACGGATTTTCCCTGCAAATAGAACTCTATGGCCTACTGTAATGTTAACATCAACGTCTTTTTCTTCTGAAACGACATCATGATCCACGCGGACATAGACGAAGAATTTACCTCGAACACCAGAATTATTCTCAACAAATTTTGTATAAGTGAGAGTAATTGTTTTGCTAGCTGCATCTAAACGACCAGTAGCAACAAGGTTATTAGAGGCATCCCGAAGTTCAATATCTGACGAATTAGCAAAAGTAATTTCAGATGGTAATTGGAGTGTAGTAGTATCATTTTCATGTACTGTATTATCTGGCAAAACAAAATCTGCAGTAAGACGGAAATCTTGCCAAATATCCAACCCCTGCGTTAAAGCTTCGCCAGAATTGCTTTGTACTCCAACGCTAGTGATAACATCATTATACTCTGCCGCACGTACTTGCGTAAGAGGAGCAAATGATTGGAGAATAACTCCCAAACAAAGAATAACGATCTGAATCCAAGATCTTATTTTCTTGTTCATTTAATCTTCCTTTCTTATAATATTCAGTTGTAAATGTACAATGTAATAGTAAACTAAATGATTGTCCCCAACTAATCACCATTCTCCTTTTTCAAGCGAAAATTATTAGCCACATTACATCCACATTTTATCATACTATGAAGAAAAAGGCTAGAACTATCAAGCAAATTTTTATAAAAAAATCCAATTTTTTCTTATGGTTTGAAATCGACTTTTTCACAACCGTATATTAGCCACTTTATACCTTTTCTTCTCCTATCATCAAAACAGAATCTGGTATATTTTACCGCCATTTTTTAAAAAATAAGTTCATCTCGTTTTCGATACCAGATAGTGATTTTATCATTTTGGTTATCTAATTTCATAAACGTTAAATTTCTCTAGAGAGAATGCTTCTACCCATTAAAAAGACCAGGTTTCCCTGGTCTTTCTGAGATACATTTAGAAGAAAAACTTATTCATTCTAGTCTTCTTTTTTACCTTTGGTGGCGACTAATCCTGCACTCAAACCAAGAAGAGCTAAACCTGCTGCTAGGGCTGCTTGACTTTCTGCACTTCCTGTATTTGGTAACTGCTCTTCTTGAGCTTGACTAGCTGCATTTGAAGCAATTTCTTTTGTATCTACTTTTTCTGATACTTGTGGTTTTATAGCTTCTTGTGGTACTGGCTTAGTTGTTTTACTAGCCGTACCAACTTCTACAATGCGATCTTGAGCCATGACTTTATCATAGCTTTCTTTTTCAGTTCGCTTACCATTTTCAACTTCGATTAAGTGAACACGGATACCTTTTTGACCTTCTTGGAGAACACGAGTTTGACCCGCTGGAAGCTTATCATTCTTTTGTTCCTGAACCTTGAAATCAATTGTTTCTTCTTCGATTACAAGTTCTGGTCTGTTAAGGACTAGGTTCTTCACTTCATCTTCTGGAAGAGAAGTTCCTGGTTTAGTGCCAACTTCTACTATACGATCTTGAGCAGCGACTTTATCGTAAGTTTCTTTAAGCTGACGTTTTCCATTTTCCACTTCAATCAAGTGAAGACGAATACCTTTTTGACCTTCTTGTAGGACACGAGTTTCTCCTAAGTACAACTTATCAGACTTACGCTCCTGAACCTTGAAGTCGATGGTTTCTTCTTCGACTATAAGTTCGGGTCTGTCGAGGACAAGGTTCTTCACTTCGTCTTCTGGAAGAGAGGTTCCTGGTTTTGTTCCGACCAAGACGATGCGGTCTGTCGGAGTCTCTACCACTTCGCGAAGTTTTTCTTCCTTACTTCCATCAGGATTAATCGCTGTAAAGATACGTTCTTTACCAACTTTTCCTTCTTGTTCTACACGAGTTTCTCCTAGATACAGTCTTGGATCCTTTTTCTCAACTGTCTTGTAGGCCAAATCGTTTTCAACAAATTCGAGTTTTGGAAGTTCCTCTTGTACAGCAGCAACAGTCTTCTCAGAAACTGGTTTTTCCTTAGTCAACTGGATACGGTATTCCTTGACTTGTTTTCCACTTTCTGAAACAAAGCGAACAAGTACTGGAAGGCTATCGTCTCCGCTATCTACAACTGTTGAAGCTACTTGATTGCTTTCTTCGACTGAGACTTTAGGACGTTGACCTTTATAGGTGATTTGATAGTCTTGACGATCTTCAGCGAAGTCAGGAAGTTCTTTTCCATCCACAAGAATCTTCGATTGCGTACTTTCTTGAGGTAATTCACTCGGTGCAAGGAAGGTCATCTCAATCATCGCAACACCGCTCTTGTCTGCTTTACGCTCCATACGCCATCTCATGGCTTTGGCTTTGACAGCTTTAAATGTTACGTTGATTTCATCACCGGCTTCAATGTCTTTATCCGCACGATAAGGAACAGCTTCCCAATTTTCTGGATTATTGAATGGATGGCCTGCGTCGTAGGCTTGGTAGTTTGAATAGTAGGTAGGCACTTCAAAATCTGGGCCAATATAGCGTTCCAAAACGAGTTTAGATGGTGCATCTGTACCACTATCTGCAAAGAAGTGTAGTTTGGCTTGCGCTACAGTCCGTTCTACAATCTTACCATTTTCACGGAAGATTACACCTGCTGATACTTCTGGATTAGAAGATGGTGTTGGAGACCAGTTTGTCCAACGACGATTTTCTGAATGATTTCCGTCATTGAGATAGTCCACACGGTCATGGGAGTTTCTATCAATGTCGTTAGTGGCTGAAGCAAAGGCGCGGTTACTATTTTCATCATACTCTGGGTTATTTGAAAGAGCTTCGCCAAGTTTGTCTGTCACTCGTACAGTGAACTCAGCAACAAGATCACTACCAAGGACACGACCTCGAACGGTAAATTGACCTGCTTTTGTCAGATTTTCTGCTGGAACTTCTTCCCATTCAACTGCCAAGTCTTTTGTTTCGTAACCGTCTTTACCTGTGAAGTAAACCGGAACCTTAGTTGGCAATTCAAGCGGTTGCCCTACTTGTAGTAAGCGAGCTTGTTTGACCGCGGCAACTGGTTTACGAGAGAGCAAGTCTTTATTGCTTGTGAAGTGTAGACGGTATTCTCCTAGGATGTCCCCATTTTCAGCCTTCGCGATAACACGAACTGGCTCACCTTCACGAACACTTGGAACGACGGTAGCGAGACCATTGTTGCTAACACTTGCTGTTACTGCAGGAACTTTTCCATCTACTGATTCAAGATAGTAGTCAGTCAAATTAGGGTTAAAGTTTGCTAAGTCTTTACCGTCAACTTGGATTCTCGTTTGTCCTTGTTTAGCTGCCGCAACTTGTTTCGCAAAAATTTGTACTTCTGTGATAGACGTTCCTTTCTTGCTATCAAGTCGAACCATACGAATGCGAACCGCATAGGTCTCAACTTTATCAAAGCTGAAATGATTCATTTCTCCAGCTTTTAATTGAGCTGGTGCTTTGAGATTGCTTACCTCTTTCCAGTTTGCAGGATCGTTAAAGGCATGGTTTTCCTCACCTACAAAGCTAGGGTTTTTAGGGGCTGTTGGAACGGTCTTACCGACATAATATTCAATCACATAAGACTTCGGTACACCGACTCCATGGTCTTCGTGGAATCCGACACTTAGATTATCAACTGAACGTTTGCTCAAAATACCAGAATCTCCGAATAGGACACCAACTGAAGCTTCTGGATTAGTACGGTTCCAGTTTGTCCAACGGTTAGCTGGGCGGTCATTAAAGGAAATCAATTTATCGTTGACGTTTGAAACAGGATCAGTTGGATTTGAGTCTGAAGCAAAGGCAAGTGGCAATTCTGAACCGGTCCATTGGTCAGAAATGTTTGCTCCCTTCTCAGTTTGAGCAGATACGCGAACATGAAGTTTAGTTGTTAATTGCGTACCTTCTAGGCGACCATTAACTGTAAAGACACCTTCCTTGGCGTATTGCTCTGATTGAATCGCATCCCAAGTAACCTTAGCTGATGAAACGTGACCATTTGAATCGTAGGTACGAACGCTTTCTGGTAATTGTGGTGCTTCTGCGATTGGTGTTGTCACACTAACTTCTTCAACTGAAACGATGCCTTCTACAGAGACTTTTGCACGCGCTTCAAGATCCAGACCTTCAACTTTACCTAGAACTTCAAAGGTTTGATAGTGGTCGAGTTTTTCTTTTGGAATGGCTTGCCATGTGACTTTGTGGGCTTTAGGGAAACCTTTGTCATACTCAACCGTTACTGTTGTTGGAAGAGTAGGTTCTTGATGCAAGTCTGTCACTACATTTACTGGACGGATAGATTGCGCAACCTTCGTCTCAGTGTTGGCCTGAATCGTGAGATTTATTTGACCTGTAGCCCCCTCATATTCTGCTTTGAGAGTGACTGTTCCTGGCTTATGCAACTCAAGCATTCCTTTACGAACCGCGACTTCCCCTTCACCACTTGTAGAGAAGTTTACTTTATCAGCTGGTAAAACTGCTTGTGTTCCGTCTTGATAGTGAGCGAGTACAGACAATTTCACTGTTTGGTCTTCTTTAAGACCGTCAGCTTGCTCTACTTGTAAGCTCAAGTGGTCAATTTTTGGTGCTTCTTCGAGGAATTGAATTGCATAGGTTTGAAGAGGTCCACCATCTTTTGGTTGAACATAGATGCTTGCACGCATGCCGTTTGCTGCACTTGCTTGGACTACAGTAACATCCGCATTTTCAGCACTTGCTACAACTTCTGGCAAGGATGCACCGTAAGCAAGAGTTCGATATTGCATTGGATGTTGACTAGTAAGGTCTGTAACGGCTTCACCACCAACGGTTACAGTTGGTACTACAGGTGCTGCAGCATTGCCTTCTTCTACCACAAGGGTAGCGTGAATAGTCTCACCACCCAGTTGACCAGTCATTTGAATACGTGATCCTGCAACTGACAGTTTAGCTTTATCTGCTTCCGAAATCTCCCACTTATCAACTTCGTATTCTTGTACGCTTCCATCCGTAACAGCAATAGAAACGTATTTATCAACAGCGCTCAAGTCTGTTCCTAGAGCAACACGCTTAACAGTTGGAAGCTCATTTGCGATTGCTAGAATTTCGACACGGGCCTCAACTTCGCGTCCGTCTGCCATACCTTTAACAGTCACAACTCCTGCTTGGCTCACATCAACTGAAGACCAAGTGACTGGACGTTTTTCACGACTGCCATCACTGTAGATAAAACCGACTGTCTTCGGCATTTTTGGCTCTTTCTCAATAACAGTACGTACTTTTGGTACTTCTGTACCTAAAACAGTTTTTTCTTGTCCTTCTTTCTTACCTGTAAAGACAGTGACTTGGTCCGATTTCAAGAGATCAGAGTGGGCAGTAAGGGTGAATTTACCTGCTTGCTCAGTTGATTTAACAATGGCAACCCCTTTACCGTTAAAGGCTCTGCGGATCCAAGAACCATCAGGTTGTGCCTTGTAGCGTTCACGGCTGGCTTGTTCCCCATTATCAACACCAACCAGTTGACCTTGTCCATGCAATTGGAAACGAACCAAATTATTGGCAGTTGGTACCACATTTCCTTGGCTGTCTACGATTTCATAGTAGATGTAAGTCAAGTCTTTTCCATCTGCAGCGATTGCGTGTTCTTCCTTGATGAGACGAACACCTGCAGGTTGACCTGCAGTGGTAATCTTGTCACGTGCAATTTCTTTACCAGCTTCATCACGAGCTACTGCTTCTAAGGTACCTGGTTGGTAAGCAACCTTCCACTCAAGATAGAGTTCCTTAGCATTGGCACCTTCTTGGTAGGTACGACCATCACTAGTTTGTTTTTTGTTGAACTTTTTAACACCGAGAGATTGACCGTTCAAGAACAATTCAACACTTGCAGCGTTTGAGTAAGCGCGAACTGGGATCTTACCTTCTGAGTCAGCAACTTTGTCTGCTAATTCTCTATTTTCCCAGTTCCAGTGAGGAAGAAGGTGTACCATCGGTTTCTTCTTGGCAGAAACCCATTGGCTTTGGTAGAGATAAAAGTCATTTTTTGGAATACCAGCTGTATCTACGATACCAAAGTAAGAGCTCTTAACAGGAGTTTGGTTTTGGTTGTGCCATGGTGTAGGCTCACCGATATAGTCCGTACCTGTCCAGATAAACTGTCCAGCATAGCCAGCGTTGTCACGGTCAAAGGTCCATGAATCTGTTGCCGTTTTACCCCAGTTAACCCGGTCATTACCATAGTCAGACTGTTCGTAATGACGTTCAGGTCCGTTACTATGTTTTAATTCACTTTCAGGACGATAATAGCTACCGCGTGTACGGGTTGCAGAAGATGTTTCTGAACCATAAATCAACCAGTTTGGATGTTTCGCACGAAGTTTCTTGTAGTTGTCTTCTGAATAGTTGAAACCAACTGCATCCAGTTCATTAGCAATTTTCTCATGATCACCGCTACCATCACCAAAGCGGAACTTATCTGCTCCCATAGTAACATAACGTGTAGTATCAACATCTTTAATCACTTTTACTAAGCGTTTAACCGTTGCAAGAGAGTGAGCCTTTCCATCGGCTTCACCGATTTCGTTTCCGATAGACCACATGAAGACAGCTGGGTTGTTTTTATCTCTTTCGACCATGGTACGAAGATCGTAGTCAGACCATTTTTCACCTTTTCTAGCTTCTGGGTGAGTAGCGTCTTTTTCAAAGAAACGTCCGTAGTCATAAGGTTTCTTACCACCATACCACGTATCAAAGGCCTCTTCCTGAACCAGCAAACCAAGTTCTGCTGCGATTTGCAAGGTCTGTGGACTTGCAGGGTTATGAGTTGTACGGATGGCGTTAACGCCCATCTCCTTCATTTGTTTGAGACGACGGTATTCTGCCTTATAGTTTTCTTCTGCTCCAAGCGCTCCGTGGTCATGGTGCAAGGAAACACCATGGAATTTAATGCGTTCACCATTCAAAGAGAAACCTTCATTTGGAGTCCAATGATAGTAACGGTAACCAAACAAATCTTTCTTAGCATCAACCAATTGACCGTCACGGTAAACACGCGTAACCAGTTCATACAAGGCAGGTTTGTCATTTAAAACGGTCCAGAGTTTTGGTTGTTCAACTTCTAAAATCGCATCAAGACTTGTTGACTCATGTGCTTTCAAGGTACGGCTCGCTGTACGAACCAAACCTGTTACAGCCTGACCACCACGTTCAACGATTTGATACTCTGCCAGCAGTTCATGGTCTTTATCATCTGTATTGACGATTTTGCTTGCTACATGAGTTTCAACCTTGCCATGTTGCTGTTGTTCTAGCTTTGGTGTTAAGATGGTTGTCCCATTTTTCTCAACATGAACCTTATCTGTCACTTGCAAGGTCACATCACGGTAGATACCACTACCTGAGTACCAACGGCTACTTGGCTGTTTGTTAACCGCATGGACAGCAATCACATTCTCACGACCATCTTTGTGAAGGTATTTGGTGATATCGTATGAGAACTGGTTATAACCATTTGGATAATGCCCCACTAACTGGCCATTGACATAGACTTGAGAGTCCATATAGACACCATCAAAAGTGACACGAACATTTTTCTTGAGATCTTTTTCATCAAGTTTAAAGGTCTTGCGATACCAAGCTTCACCACCATTGAGCTGTCCACCCTCGTTTTGGGCAGGTGACTGATGGTCAAAATCGTTAAAGATACTCCAGTCGTGTGGGAGATCCAATTTTTGCCATGTTGATACGTCGGCATCTGATTTCACAGCTTCTTTAGGGTTCGCATTGAGTTTAAAGTGCCAATTTTGATTAAAATTCACTTTTCTATCTTCAATCATTTGATTCACTTCTTCATTTGTCGCAGCTTTCAACTCTTCCTTGACAGGCTTTTCTTGACTTGAAGCTTGAGATTCTACCTTTGGAGCTGTTTCTTCAGGTTTTAGAGATGCTTTCTCCTCTTTTGGAGCTACAGGTTCCTCTTCTTTCACCTCTGGTTTGCTTGCTTCAATTGGAGCAGCTTGACTTTGGTCGACACTTGCAGCATCCTTGTGCTCTGTTACAGCTTGATTTTCTTTTTCCTCCACTGCCGGACTTTCCTCTTTTGCTTGTTCAACAGTGTGAGTAATTGGAGTTTCATCCGCGAAAACTGGTGATTCTCCAATGACACTTCCTCCAAATAGAACCGCACAGGTTCCAATCATGACAGAGCAAGCGCCTACGGCAAACTTACGAATGCTGTAGACTCTTTTACGATTCCAATGGCCTTTTTCCATAAAATCCTCCTTTAGTAACCGCTTCCATTTATTTGTAAGCGTATTACTTTTTCATAGCCTTTTATCCTTATTTTATAAAATAATATAGGAAATTTCAATACCCTAAACTCAAAAAATCATATTTTTGATTGTTTTTTCTAAAATTTGTAGAAGATTCGAAAAAAATGAATGTAGATTTAGAACAAAAACAAACAAATTTTTGACACTCAGTAAAATAGTATAAAAAAAGTTCCTTTTGTAAGGAACTCCTTTTACTTATAATTAAAGATCCCCCCAGCCAACTTATCAGCTAGCTTGGGAAAGAGGGTATAAAACTTATGGGCTAGGTTCAACAAAACTGGGAGATTGAGTTCCCGTTTGTTTTTTCCTATGGTTTTGACAATCTTTCTAGCGACTGCATCTGGTTCTAAGAGAAAGCGGTCAACCGACTTGAGGTAGCTCCCATCTGGGTCTGCCTGGTCAAAAAAGGCAGTACGAATCGGTCCTGGATTGACCGTCGTTAGATAGATACCATAGGGCATCAGTTCGAGACGCTGAGCGTTTGAAAATCCAATAGCTGCAAACTTGGTCGCTGAGTAGAGACTGGACTTGCTAGTCGCTATCAAACCTGCCATGCTGACGATATTGATGATATGGCCTTTTCGACTTTCCTTCATGCGCTCCGCAAAGCGACGAGACAGATTCATCAGGGCAAAGGTATTGACCTCAAACATCTGGTGAATATCTTTATCAGAGATCTTGTTGAAATCTTCAAAAATTCCATAGCCAGCATTGTTAATCAAGACATCAATCTTGCCATAACGGAGATAGAGGTCAGCTACTAGAGCTTCCAGGGCTGAGTCATCAGTAATATCGATTTCAATTAATTCCACATGAGGATGATTTCCATATAGTTGGGCTAGTTTTTCCTTGTTTCTACCTAGCAAGATGAGTTGGTCATTTGGCAAGAGTTTGACCATTTCTTGGGCTAAGCCACCGCTTGCTCCAGTGATGATGATGGTGCGCATCTCTATTCCTTTCAAAGTTTTGGTCAATTAATGAAATCTTTTTCCAGCTAAATAATGAGCATAAGCTTGGTCAATGACAGGAGCAAACAGATGATAATCCTCCCAGCTGCCTAAAAATTCTAAAGGCAAGTCATACAAGTCATTGACTACAAATTCGGAATAATCATCCATATACTGATGTTCATAATAGTCATTTACAAAAGCCTGAAAATCCTTTGTAATATCCATTGTTCCCAGTTTACCATCGCACCAGTCTAAAAGATAATCAACACCCAAAGTTTGCTCATTTTTTACACTTTGGAATACCGTTTCTTCATCAGGAGACATCATTTCTTTGGCATCATGCTGGATGAGCCAAGTAACGAAAAAACCGATATGATTCGCAGCCCAACGATAAATCTCCCGATAATCTTTTTGAGTTAACTCTTCTTTTTGTAATGAATAGCTGTGCAAGTAGTTGGTTAAGGCATTCTCAAAATACCAATCCGCTTTATCCAATAAACGATTTTCAACAGTCATCTTATTTCCCTCTCAACGAACTATAACATTATAACTCAACCTCTTCCAGATCTTTGACCACATGAACATTTTCAAAAACAGTTGCAGCATCTTTCTTAAGCTGGCTGATATCTTTTGAAAGGAAACGAGCACTGATATGGTTGAGCAAGAGGCGTTTGACTCCTGCTTCTGCCGCTACTTGTGCAGCCTGCATGTTGGTTGAGTGACCGTGATTGCGGGCAATTTTCTCATCGCCCTTACCATATGTGGACTCGTGGACCAGGACATCGGCATTAACAGCCAGACGCACACTAGCATTGGTTTTACGGGTGTCACCAAGTATGGTGATAATCTTACCCGGACGGGGAGCTGAGATATAGTCAGCTGCCTTGATTTGAGTCCCATCTTCGAGAACAACATCCTGTCCGTTTTTGATTTTTCCAAAAAGTGGGCCAAATGGGACACCAGCAGCCTTAAG
The DNA here is from genome assembly GCF_041432205.1 of Streptococcus sp. 27098_8_51. GTDB lineage: Bacteria > Bacillota > Bacilli > Lactobacillales > Streptococcaceae > Streptococcus. The sequence goes on along the minus strand of NZ_JAPVZE010000007.1, from coordinate 62,040 downwards.
CTTTTCAGCATCCAAGGTTCCTTCAAGATCCTTTTGCATGACACGATAGCCAACACAGAAAATCGTGTGGTCCAACTCCTCTGCATACACAGTGAATTTATCGGTCTCAAGGATTTTCCCTAGAGAATCTTGGTCAAACTCATGAAAATGAATGCGGTAAGGTAGGCGAGAACCTGACACACGAAGACTGGTTAAGACAAAGGACTTAATACCTTGAGGTCCATAAATGTCCAAATCTGTCTGCTCTTCATTAGCCTGAAAAGCACGGCTAGAGAGAAATCCTGGCAAGCCAAAGATATGATCCCCATGCAGGTGAGTGATAAAGATTTTGCTAACCTTACGTGGTCGGATCGTGGTTTCCAGAATACGATTTTGCGTTCCTTCACCACAGTCAAAGAGCCAGACTTCGTTAATCTCGTCCAAGAGTTTGAGGGCGAGGCTTGAAACGTTGCGGGCTTTGGAGGGCTGACCAGCCCCCGTTCCTAAAAATTGAATATCCATTCGATACTTTCTAATTAATCAATATATAACATAGCAGTACGGTTTTCCGAGCGGTAATAAAACTTGCCAGAAAAAGCAGCAGCTTCTTGCAATAAATCCTCTTGGCTGTAGCCTTTGAGACGTTTACGACCATCTGCTAAAATTTCCAAGTCTGTTAAGGCTGTGAGACTTTCCACACTAACAACTTCCTCATCTCCGACAGGATTCATGTAAATCTTTCCAGATTCTTCAAAGACGAGTTGATGAGGGAAAATTTGCGCAATCTCAAAAAGCAAGTCATCCGAGATTTCCTCTTCATTTTCAGAGAAGATCCGCCCCAAGCCCTCACTCTCATAGCAAAAGCCAAAGGATTTGCCAGATAAATTAAGACGAATAAAAGGCTTATTTTCAAAGGTGAAACTTGGTTCAACATTGTAGAGATTTAGTTCCTGACTGAGTTCTGAAAAATAATCCGTCGCAGCTTCAGGGCTCTTTTTCTGGTAGAGTTCAGCAAAGTAAGCATTGACGACACTCGGCGGAGGTGTGATGAGAGCCAACTGCTCTTGCTCTGTTTTGCCAGCTAGAAGTTGATCCAGATAGACCTTATCCAGACTTGTATAACCTCCATACTTTAGAGCCAAAGTTTTAATATCAGTCATAAAATTCCTCTAACCTCCATTTGTTTTTCTCAGAAATGTAGCCTGTAATCACTTCTCCATCATCTTGATAGTCGCGCTCTTCCAGAATCGCTACACTTTCTAGATCATGTATCTTGTAGGATTTTGAAAAAGGCACGCGCAGGGTAAAGACTTCAAAAATATCCTTGATCTTCTCCAAAAACAATGCTTGCAAGTTCTCACGACTATCCTCAGACTTGGCAGAAATGAGGGCATACGGCGTTTGAGTAGGCGTGAAATCCTCCACCAAATCCGCTTTATTGTAAAGGGTCAGTCGAGGAATATCCTCCATATCCAAGTCTTTCATGATAGACAGAACCGTTTTTTCATGCTCCTCGTGGTAAGGATTGCTGGCATCAATGACATGCACCAGAAGGTCCACATGCTTGCTTTCTTCCAAGGTTGACTTGAAACTGGACACCAATTCAGTCGGCAAATCTTGGATAAACCCAACCGTATCAGTCAAGGTAACCTGAAGATTGCCCCCCAGATGGATACTCTTAGTTGTCGCATCCAGGGTCGCAAAGAGCTCGTCAGCCTCATACTGGGTCTTGCTGGTCAAGGTGTTCATGATGGTTGATTTCCCAGCATTGGTGTAGCCAATCAAACCAATCTTAAAGGTACTCGACTCCAGACGTTTTTCTCTAACTGTTGCCCGATTTTTCTCTACCACCTTGAGCTGGCGCTCGATATCTGTGATTTGATTACGAACACTACGACGGTTCAGTTCCAGCTGGCTTTCACCTGGACCACGGGAACCAATTCCCCCTGCCTGGCGGCTGAGCATAATCCCCTGACCAACCAAGCGAGGTAAGAGATACTTGAGCTGAGCCAAATGCACTTGGAGTTTCCCTTCATGGCTTCGAGCCCGCATGGCAAAGATATCCAAAATCAACTGCATACGGTCAATGACTTTAACACCGAGAATTTCCTCCAAATTGACATTCTGCCTTGGCGTCAGACGATTATTGACGATTACAGTCGTGATTTCCTCAGCATCCACCATTCGAGCAATTTCTTCCAACTTACCAGAGCCAACAAAAGTCTTGGAATCATATTTTTCACGTTTTTGTCTGTAGCTATCCACTACAACTGCACCAGCAGTCTTAGCCAGACTGGCCAATTCTTCCATAGAGAGATCAAAATTGTCCATGCCCTGTAATTCCACACCAATTAGCAGGACACGTTCTTCTTTTTTCTCCGTTTCAATCATCTAAAAACTCCTCTATCTGGCTTAGAATACGCTCCTTCACGCCAGACTCTCCTATCTGATAAAAGGTGACCTGCATGCGATTACGGAACCAGGTCAACTGGCGTTTGGCAAAACGACGGGTCGCCTGTTTGAGACTCTCGCTTGCTTCCTCAAGAGTTTGCTCCCCACGGAAATAAGGAAAGAGTTCCTTGTAACCAATGCCTTTAGCTGCCTGCACATCTGGATAATGGTCAAAGAGCCACTTAGCCTCATCCAAAAGCCCAGCCTCAAACATGAGGTCCACTCGGCGATTGATACGTTCATAAAGCTGACTACGCTCATCATCTAAGCAGATAATCAGTGGTTCATAAGGACTTTCTTGATTTTCCAAATCCTGACCAAAATGGACGATTTCCAAGGCACGCATGGCACGACGACGGTTAAACTGGGGAATTTCAAGGCCTGCTTGCTTCACGAGATGGACTAATTCCTCATCTGAATAAGGCTCTAAAATAGCTCGATAGGCTAATATCTCCTCATGAGGTGTCTCCCCACCTAGATGGTAGCCTTCCAGCAAGCTCTGGACATAAAGCCCGGTTCCACCAGCAATAATGGCTAGCTTGCCACGGCTTTGAATATCCTCAATAGCCTTCTTAGCTTCTGAAACAAAATCAAAAGCCGAGTAAGACTCGGTCACCTCTCTGACATCAATCAAATGATGAGGAACTGCAGCTTGTTCCTCTGGACTAGCCTTGGCTGTCCCAATATCTAGCCTTCTGTATACTTGCTGACTGTCACCGCTGACCACCTCTCCACCAAAGCGCTTGGCCACTTCAATAGCAAGGGCTGTTTTCCCAACCGCAGTCGGTCCAACAATCACAATTATTTTTATTTTCATCTTTTTTCCTTGAAAAATTCCCATTTTTTCGTTACTATTATTATATCACAAAAAGGTCGGTCAGAAAAATGCTACCTCTTGAGGAGCCTGGTTGATCGGGAAGATAAAGGAGGAAGACTCATGGCTAAAGGATTCGCTAAAGGTCTTGTAACAGGTGTCGCAGGAACTGTCGCTGCCGTTGCAGGTGCAGTATACGCAATTAAAAAGAAAGTGATTGAGCCAGAAGAGCAAAAAGCAGCTTTCATCGAAGAGAATCGTAAAAAAGCAGCTCGCCGTCGCGTATCACATTAAGCAACAAAAGAAGTTGAGAAATCTCAACTTCTTTTTTCTATTCTTTTATACTCAATGAAAATAAAAGAGCAAACTAGGAAGCTAGCCGCAGGTTGCTCAAAGCACTGCTTTGAGGTTGTAGATAAAACTGACGAAGTCAGCTCAAAACACTGTTTTGAGGTTGTGGATAGAACTGACGAAGTCAGTACCCATATCTACGGTAAGGCGACGCTGACGTGGTTTGAAGAGATTATCGAAGAGTATTAAATAGCTAGGTCAAACTTCAACTGTGGCTTGACAGGGTCATAATCCACCAACTCAAAGTCTTCCGCTTTGATATCAAAGAAATTGGTCCCATCAGGAACATTCAAAACCAAACGAGGTTGGCAGTTTGACGGCTCACGACCAAGCAATTCCTGAGCTTGTTCAAATTGATTGTCATAGATATGGAGGTTATTGATAAAGTAGAAGAACTTTCCAACCTTCCATCCAAAATGCTTGGCAATCATCATCTGTAGAGCCACATACTGCATAGCATTAATGTGGTGAGCAACCAACATGTCATTCGAGCGCTGGGTCAAAGTCGCATCTAGATAGATGTCCCCATCAACTCGACGGACATCAAACATAGTCTGGAAAGCACATGGAAGGAGGCCGTCTGTCTCCTCAAAAGCCTCGTAATCCCAGAGCGAGATGATATTGCGACGATTCCAAGGGTTAGCTTCCAACTGCTTGAGAATCTTGTTAATGATGTCGTGTTTCTTAACGACCGCCCCATAGCGTTCACCGATGGTTCCTGTCTCTCCCACTTCCCAGTCATTCCAGTAGTGAACATTGTACTTGTCATTGAGCACTTCTAGGCTATTAGACTGATCTTGATAAATCCAGAGTACTTCCTTGATGGCGGATTTGATAGCAATCGGGCGCAAGGTTGTGATGGGAAATTCCCCCTTGGCCAAGTCGTACTCAGCAAAGGCACCCGTTATGTACTTGGAGTTGGCAACAGTCCCATCCTTGTACTTGGGACGTGCTTGTTCAGAAAAGACGCCGTCTTTGAGGATTCGTTCAATATTTTCTTTAAAAATCGTATCTGCTTTTGTCATTTACTCTCACCTTATTTATTGTCCTAACTAGTATAGCATAAAAAAAGAAAGGAGGAAAATCACTAGCTTTAAAGTAGTGTTTTTCCCCTTTTATGATCTTATTGCAATACAAGCGACGCTGCTCCAATAACTCCAGCGTCATTTCCTAGAGTTGCAAGAGCTAGTTTAGTTGTTGTGCGTACTTGTGGGAAGGTGTTTTCGTCATAAACCTTTTGAACGCCTTGGAGAAGGAATTCTCCCGCAGCTGACACCCCACCACCGATAACGATTGTTGAAGGGTTTAGGATTGATCCTATGTTAGCACAAGCGATTCCCAAGTAACGTGAGAAGTTACGGTAAACGATCAAAGCAAGGTCGTCCCCTTCTTTAGCCAAGTCAAAAACAGTTTTAGCAGTTACTTCTTCACCGTCGTCGATCAAGCGTTTCAAGGCCGCATCGCCTTCGTATTCATCTGCATAACGACGAGTCAAGTTGACAATCCCTGTTGCAGAAGCAACTGTCTCAAGACAGCCTTTTTTACCACAGGTACATGCGATTGGTTGGTCAAAGTCAACAGTGATGTGGCCAAGCTCACCTGCTGCACCAGCAACACCGTGAAGCAATTTGCCTTCTGCCACGATACCGCCACCAACACCTGTACCAAGTGTCATAAAGACAACGTCCGGTTGGTTGTCACCAGCCCCCATCCAGCGCTCACCAAGAGCAGCTACGTTGGCATCATTATCAATGAAGAATGGAATCCCCAAGGCTTTTTCAATCTTTTCTTTAATCGGTTGAAGGGTTTTCCAGTTTAGGTTGTAGGCACCGATAACAGTCCCTTTTTCACGGTCAACCACACCAGGTGATCCCATTCCAATGCCTCGGAAATCCGTAGCTGACAATCCAAGCAAGTCCAAACGATGCTGAATAGACTCAATCATATCATCTACAATATGACTTCCCTCATCCAAAATATTAGTCTTGATGGACCATTTTTCTTGGATTTCTCCCTCTTGAGTTAAAATTGCAAACTTGATAGATGTTCCACCAAGGTCAATCCCAATAATCTTTTGACTCATCGTCTTCTCCTTTTTAATTGAAAATGCTTACAGATATAGTATAACAAAATCGTCCATTTTGTGCAAAGGTTTGCGTATTAAATACCAACATTAAAACATTTAAAAATAGTTCATTATTGAAAACGATTAGTCATCAAGATGTTGAATGGCATAGTTTGCTTCTTCTTTTGTAAATCTATCGATTCTAGGAGAAGTTAGCATGTTATAAATTTCCGTTTTTGATAAATTACTATATTTTCTATGTTGCCTTGCTTGAGCTAAGGCATTTGCCTTATAATTTGCATTCAAATGATTGATAGCATATTGTGCAGTGTCACTATTAAAACCTTTAAAAATTAATTGATCATAAATTCCTTTTTTTGACAAATAAAGTCTGTTATAACTTTGTGCTTCCTTTAAAGCTGCTGAGTATGGATTCCCATCTGCTGGTTTTGGTTGCCACACACCATCGTATCCTACATAGTAACGGCCTCCATCTACCCATTTGTTCCTAGCCATTTTTCCATCTGATTCAACATAGTAACGACCGCCATCTACCCATTCATTTTTGGCCATCTTACCATCTGATTTATAATAATAAGCTCCTACCCATTTATTGCGAACATAGCTACCTTCTGATGGTAGATTAAGTTTTTGAATAGCATAGTTAGCTTCTTCTTTCGTAAAGTTATCAAGATTCGGAGAGGTCAGCGTTCTATAAATTTCTGATTTAGATGAAGTACCATATTTTAAATGTATTCTTGCTTGAGCTAAGGCATTTGCCTTATAATCTGCATTCAAATGATTGATAGCATATTGTGCAGTGTCACTATTAAAACCTTTAAAAATTAATTGATTATAAATTCTTTTTTTTGACAAATGAATGCTGTTATAACCTTGTGCTTCCTTTAAAGCTGCTGAGTATGGATTACCATCTGCTGGTTTTGGTTGCCACACACCATCGTATCCTACATAGTAACGGCCTCCATCTACCCATTTACCCATTACCATTTTGCCTTCAGAATCAACATAGTAACGGCCTCCATCTACCCATTCATTCTTGGCCATCTTACCATCTGATTTGAGATAATATTTACCTATCCATTTGTTGCGAGCGTAGCTTCCTTCTGCTGTTAGATAATAATAGGATCCATAGTTTTTATCATAAAACCAGTCACTTTTAACCATCTTTCCATCAGAATCAACATAATAACGACCACCATCTACCCATTCATTTTTGGCCATCTTACCATCTGATTTTAGATAGTAATTACCTACCCATTTGTTGCGAGCGTAGCTTCCTTCTGCTGTTAGATAATAATAGGATCCATAGTTTTTGTCATAAATCCACTCAGCTTTAGCCATCTTACCATCTGATTTAAGATAGTAATTGCCTACCCATGTGTTGCGAGCGTAGCTACCTTCTCCTGTTAAATAATAGTATGACCCATAGTTATTGTCATAAAACCATTCATTTTTAGCTCTTTTCCCGTCTGATTTTAGATAGTAATTACCTACCCATGCGTTTCGAGCGTAGCTACCTTCTGCGGTTAGATAATAATATGAACCATAGTTTTTATCATAAATCCATTCACTCTTAGCCATTTTACCATCTGATTTAAGATAGTAATTGCCTACCCAAGCATTTTGGACATAGTTTCCCGAAGCATTTAGATAGAAATAAGAATTAGCTTTTTTATCAAAAATCCACTTATTAGTAACTTTAGTACCATTTTCATAGTACGATGAGCCTACCCAACCAGACTGAGCTGTAGATTTGGACTTATCCTCTTTAGGACTTGTATTTTTAGGTTTCTCAGCAGGTTTTTGTGCTGGTGTTTTCGGTTTCTCAGCAGGTTTTTGTGCTGGTGTTTTTGGTTTCTCAGCAGGTTTTTGTGCTGGTGTTTTTGGTTTCTCAGCAGGTTTTTGTGCTGGTGTTTTCGGTTTCTCAGCAGAATTTTGCGCTGGTGTTTTTGGTTTCTCAGCAGGATTTTGCGCTGGTGTTTTTGATTTCTCAGCTTGATTTGACGCCGAAGTTGTATTCTCTTTTACAACCTTACCATTTTTAGATGCATCCTTTTCTTGAGCAGAAACATGCTGAGCCGAAAAAGGAAAGTCTCCAGTTGTATCTGATAATGCAATAAGTCCCAGTGTTGCAGTTGCTAAGCTGGTTACTAAAATTTTTTTTGATTTTTTCATAAAAATCTCCATTATTTTAATGATTTATACTTATAGTATACCATATATTTAATTTTGCTTTCAAATCAAATATTAAATATTCACAAATAAATCTAAAACTTAATTGAAAACCTATAGTTATATCACTTCCAACTCATACAAACCTCTGACTGCGTTACAGCCATAGATAGCTTCTGCTTGGTTCAGGTCTTCCAAAGTCATAATTTTCTCTTTTGCCTGTCCTGTTTCCAGCAAATGCTGACGGTAAATTCCTGGCAAAATTCCAAGACTGGTAGGCGGTGTGTAGAGTTTACCAGCGATTTTCAGAACTATATTCCCGATAGACGTTTCCAATAGCTCTCCTACCACATTATGGTAAATGATTTCCTGTTCCCCTAAGCTCAAGTGCGGTCTGTGAGTGGTTTTGAAGTAGGTAAATGATTGATTCAAATCTGCTTCTTGCAGACAAAGTTTGGCTTTGCAGAAACTTGGACTGAGGGGTGCTAAGATTTGGCGACTGAGTTCCATCTCTCCAGACTTGCTGGTAATAATTCGCAAGCGGTAGTCTTGATTATCATCACAAACTTGACACTCTTCCTCTATCTTTTGTCTCAGTTTTTTTGGATCAAAAGGAAAGGCAAAATAACGACTCGCTTTTGTCAATCTTTCCAGATGTTGATCTTCAAATAGTAAGTTCTTCTGACTTATTTTCCCAGTTGAAATCAGTTTGAAACGAGCTTGTTTACGATAGAGAACAGCCGCCTTTTGATGAACCTCTCGGTATTCAGATTCCCAAGTGCTGTCCCATGTAATGCCTCCGCCAACACCATAGACGGCTTTTCCTTGATGCAGTTGAATAGTCCGAATGGCGACGTTAAAAATCCGGCGCCCATTTGGAAGTAAGAGACCAATCGTTCCGCAGTAGACTCCGCGTGGTTGGGGCTCCAAGTCCTTAATAATTTCCATGGTCGCAATTTTGGGAGCTCCTGTGATGGATCCACATGGAAAGAGCGAACGGAAGATTTCAACTAGGTCCACATCCTCTCGCAACTGACTCTTGATGGTCGACGTCATCTGCCAAACGGTTGAATACTGTTCCACTTGGCAAAGACGCTCCACGTGCTCACTCCCCACCTCAGAAATACGGTTCATATCGTTGCGCAAAAGATCCACAATCATCATATTTTCAGAGCGATTTTTAGGATCCTGTTCTAGCCAGCTAGCTTGGGCAAGGTCTTCTTGGTCAGTCACTCCCCGCTGGGTTGTTCCTTTCATTGGGCGAGTCGTTAATTCACGGTCATTTTGCTCAAAAAAGAGCTCTGGGCTCATGGAAATCACCGCCATCTCGTCATGTTCAACATAGGCATTGTAGCCCGCCTCCTGTTCTACCACCATGCGATTGTAGATGGCAAAGGGATTGGCACTTAGGTCTTGCTTGAGTTGGACAGTGTAGTTGACCTGGTAGGTATCCCCCTGACGCAAATGATGGTGAATCTGAGCAATCGCCTTTTCATAGTCTGTCGCAGATGTTACTTCTTGCCACTTTGAAGGCAGATCTACTTCCTCATAAGTCAGAGGAATAGGCGATGTTTCTACCCTATCATGAACTGTAAAATATAGCAGATACTCGCCCAGTAAAGGAGCTTTATGAACTGCTAATTTCTCCTCAAATGCAGGTGCAGCCTCGTAACTAACGTAGCCCACCACATAATAGCCTTGCTCTTGGTAGCTTTCCACTTGTGCTAGCAAATCCGCCACTTCTGATAAATCTCTCGTTTTTAACTCTTTAATCGGCTGGGTAAAAGTGTATCTCTCCCCCAAAGCTCTAAAATCAATCACTGTTTTTCTATGCATATCTTAAGTATAGCACAAAAAAGCCGACCTAGAACAGCTAAATCCAGCTTTGTTTACTGATTTCTATAACGAAAAAAATTCTCTACCTTACTTTTTCTACTTTTGGCAATTTTCCTTCAGATGGCGTCCCTTCTTCTTGTAAAAACTGATCTTATTTGGAGCACTTTACACAAAAATTCAACAAAAAAAGAACAGAGGAAGTCCTGGTATCTATACCATTTTTCCTCTGTCTTTTACTTTTCTTCTGTTACTACAGAATAAGTTCACGACTTTCTGATAGAATCTTGTGGATACTGCGCACGCGCACCTCCAATGAGTTTTGGGCGACTTGCAAGAGCCGTTACATGGGCATGCCCAATTTCTCTCAAAAGAGGGCGAATCGGAACCTGAACATGCTTGACATGCATGCCAATCGCAGTATCTCCGATATCCAATCCAGCATGGGCCTTGATAAATTCAACCTCAACTGGATCCCGCATAAACTTGAAGGCTGCCAACTGACCGGAACCTCCTGCATGAAGTGTAGGAAGGACACTGACGATTTCAAGACCAAGCTGCTCTGCCACCTGACGTTCAACAACGAGGGCTCGATTGACATGTTCACAACCTTGAACGGCTAGATGAATTCCTTTTTCCTCTAAGATATCTAGGATGGTCTTCACAATGATTTCCCCAATTTCTTGACTGGATTCCTTACCAATCTGACCACCTATCACCTCACTAGAAGAAAGGCCCAAAACAAAAATAGTTCCTTGCTTCAAATTAGCCTTTTCTAATACATCTTCTACAATCTGGCTTGTTGCTCTTTGAATGTCTTTTTCCTTCATACTTGATACCTCTTTTGTCACTATCTATCATATCTTTTTTTACTGATTTTATCAAGGCCAACTAATCATTCTGAATTTTAAAAGCAAAACTCCCAGAATGAACTGGGAGTTAACTTGTTTCAATTTTATTAATGCATATTTCAACTGTCGTCCCTTTTTCGGGTGCAGAATTGATCTTCATCTGGTAATTGTCTCCAAAATGAAGTTTGAGTCGTTGGTTGACATTTTGAAGGCCAACTCCTCCACGTTTGAGCTGACTTTGACTACTATCGCTAGTAGCTTGGAAACCAACACCATCATCCTCAATGCGGATGACAAGCCCTATATCCTGTCTCTGAACAGAAACTTTAATATGGCCCTGACCTTCCTTCTCCTTAATACCATGGTAAAGAGCATTTTCTACAAGAGGTTGCAACACCAACTTGGGTAAGACTAGGTTACCAAAAGCAGGTTCTTCAGCAATCTCATACTCCAGCTTATCACCATAGCGTTGTTTCTGGATAAAGAGGTACTGGCGTACATGATTGATTTCATCAGAAAGAGAAATCAAATCCTTTCCTTGATTGAGCGCCAAGCGGAAATAGGTTGCCAAGGACTTGGTCACCTGAACCACTCGCTGACTATCCTGAAATTCAGCCATCCAGATGATAGTGTCCAAAGTATTATAGAGGAAATGGGGGTTAATCTGGCTCGACAGTGCTTGAAGTTCATACTGCCGGGTTGCTTCTTCCTGCCTGCGCACATCTGCCATCAACTGATCAATCTGATCCAACATAGCATTAAACTGGCGAGTCACTTCTCTCAGTTCATAGGCGCCAGCTTCCTTAGCACGCAGATTTTGTGTACCAGAAGCAATTTCCAGCATGGTTTCTCTTAGGTCCTTCAAAGGGGCAATCCAGCGTTTGAGACTGAACCACACCAAGCAGAGACAGGCAAGAAGAGATAAGGCACTAGCACCAAGCAAGGTCCACATGAGTTGACTCCGAACCTGGTCTAACTTCTCCAACGAAGACACGCCTATAACCGTCCAATCAGTTCCTGCAATCTTTTCCTGACTGACGTAGGATTGATGGTTCAACGTATAGCCCTGCCCCGTCTCAATGTAGGGTTTCATGGCCTCCATTTCACTCGCTGAGCTATAGACAGTACGTTTAGGATGGTAGACAAATTCATGATTTTCATTGATGATAAAGGCAAAGCCCTGCTGGCCCAACTGGAGTTGGTTGAGATAGGCTTCCAGAGTTTCGTAGGAAATATCTAATCGAAGCACACCAAGATTTGCTCCCTTTGCATCAACAAGTTCCTGAGTGACAGAAATAACCCACTGACTATCCGATTTACGAGCTGGGGTCAAAACTGGCTTAGCTCCCTGATGAATGGCCTTTTGGTACCAATCCTCAGCCATCATATCTGAGGAAGTTTTCATCTGCACACTGTCATCAGTGGAAATGACCTGACCAGACTTGGTTACCAAAACCACCGTTTTCAAGTCCTGGTCAGCCTTTAAGATGGTCAAAAACAGATCTCTGATTCCCTTGGCTTGGACTTGGTTAGGATTCTCAGCATAGGCCAACACATCCTTCTGCTGGGTCAAACTGGTAGAGGTGGTTTCTAATTTTTTGATATAAGATTGAATAAAGTGGCTAGTTTGGTTAATGGTCGTTTGGCTATTACCCTCGATAGTAGCCTCAATGGCTGATGAACTAGATTGATAGTAGAAAGTCCCAACCAGAGCTAGGAGAATGAGAAAGACCAGAAAGATGGAAATAACCATTCTGACTAAAAGAGAAGAACGCTTCATCGGCCTTCCCCTTTCTTAAACTGACGAGGTGTCACACCTGCAATCTGTTTAAAACGTTGAGTAAAGTAGTTCATATCTTCAAAACCAACCTTTTCGGCTATCTCATAAATCTTTAAATCCGTGGTCAGAAGCAAGAGCTTAGCTTGTTTGACACGCTCTCTTACCAGGTAATCCTGAAAAGGTAAGCCCAACTCTTTCTTAATTAAGGAACTCAGATAAGTCGGACTAAAACCTAGGTCACTGGCCAAAGACTTCAAGCTAAACTGACTGTCAGCCAGATGAGACTGGATCTTCTGAGCCAGGTTTCCTTCAAACTTATCGGTTAATAAATCTTGTAACTGCTCTTCTTTTTCTTCCTTGTCTAGTTTTTGCTTGATTTTCCCCAACATTTCCTCAATATCCTGACGAGAAAAGGGCTTGAGCAGGTAGTCATCCACACCGAGTTTGACAGCAGACAAGGCATAATCAAAATCATCGTAGCCCGTCAAAAAAACTAGATGCAACTGAGGATAGGTTTCTCGTACCAGACTGGCCAACTGGATGCCATTTAGCTGAGGCATATTGATATCAGTTAAAATGATGTCTGGCACCTGCTTTTGAATCAAATCCCAAGCCTGTCTTCCATTTTCAGCCTGACCGATGATTTCCATATCATAGGCTGCTACATTGACCAGCTTGGTCAATCCTTGTCTTACCAGATACTCATCTTCTACGATTAAGATTGTGTAGGTCATGCTCTGCTCCTTTACCACTTACTAGTATCAGTATAGCAAAATTCTCCACTAACTGCTTAGGAAAGACTTCTTAATCTACATAATCTAGTAAATAAGCATAGCCTTTTTCTGCCATTTGGTCTTTGGGAATAAAGCGGATAGAGAGACTATTGATACAGTAGCGCAAGCCCCCCTTGTCCTGAGGCCCATCTGTAAAGACATGGCCAAGGTGAGAATCTCCAACTCGGCTTCTCACTTCCATACGCGTCATATTGTAAGACTTATCTTCCTTGTAGGTGACAACATCTGGACTAATTGGTTGGGTGAAACTAGGCCAGCCACAACCAGACTCAAACTTGTCCTTTGATGAAAAGAGGGGTTCGCCAGTTGCCACATCCACATAGATACCAGATTCAAATTTATCCCAGTAGCGGTTTGAAAAAGCTCGTTCTGTTTGATTTTTCTGGGTAACTGCATACTCCTCAGGTGACAAGGTCTTTTTCAATTCCTCATCGCTTGGTTTAGGATATTTGCTGGCATCGATGACGGGATAGGCAGCCTGATTGACATTGATATGACAGTAGCCATTTGGATTTTTCTTGAGGTAGTCTTGGTGATAATCCTCCGCCACCACAAAATTCTTCAAGTTTTCCTTTTCAACTGCCAGAGGTTGGTCGTATTTCTTAGCAACTTCATCAAAGACTTGGTTGATTACTTCCAAATCCTTTTCATCTGTGTAATAAACGCCGGTACGATACTGGGTCCCCACATCATTTCCTTGTTTATTTTTGCTGGTTGGATTGATAATGCGGAAGTAATGAAGCAGGATTTCCTTGAGGGAAATTTGATTAGCGTCGTAGGTGACATGGACGGTTTCCGCATGACCTGTTTGGTTAATCAATTCGTACTTGGTTGTTTCCCCTCTACCATTTGCATAGCCTGAAACGGCATCGGTTACTCCAGGCACGCGTGAGAAGTATTCCTCCACTCCCCAGAAACATCCCCCAGCTAGATAAATTTCGTGCAAGTCTGCATCCTTACTCACTTCAGTTTTTTTCACTGTTTTTCCTCCTTGGCTAACGGATGCTTTCTCAATTTGCGAGCTGTCTGTCTGCCCTGCATTTCGCATCAATAGAAAATAGAAACCGGTTAGGACTAGGAGAATGACCCCTGCCAAGACAAAAAGTTTTACTTTATCATTCATAGCCTTTCTCTACCCCATTTCTTTCAATTCTTTCAAAATCATATCCTTATCCATAAAACCTGGTTGCGTTTTGACCAGCTTGCCTTCCTTGTCTATAAAGGCTTGAGTCGGGTAAGAACGGACACCATAACTTTCCAAGAGTTTACCTGATGGATCAATTAGAACTGGGAAATTTTTATAATCCAAGCCCTTGTACCAATTCTTAAAGTCCGCTTCTGCTTGTTCACCTTTGTGACCAGGAGAGACCACTGTCAAAACTACATAGTCATCACCAGCATCCTTAGCGATTTCATCGGTATCTGGAAGACTGGCTAGACAGATGGAACACCAAGAAGCCCAGAATTTAAGATAGACTTTCTTGCCCTTGTAATCAGATAAACGATAGGTCTTACCATCTACTCCCATCAGTTCAAAATCAGCAACCGCCTGACCTTTAGTCGCAGTTTGTGAACTAACTTGTTCTGTTTTGGATTGCTCCTTCATAGTAGACTCGTCTGACATGTTTTTAGCCGAACAGGCTGCCAAGCAACAAATTGAGCCTACTCCAAGGAGACATGTTTGCCATTTTTTCATTTCTTTTTCCTCTCTATTCAAATAATGTAGTCAAAATGGAAGCATTTCCCAAAAGCACCAAGATTCCCATCAGGATAATGAGGAAACCACCCACTTTTTTGAGGATTCCGAGGTAAGGATGCAGTTTTCGGAAATGTTTCAAAACATAGCTGGAGGCGAGAGCTAGAACTAAAAATGGTAGCGCCAAACCCAGCGTGTAAACCAACATGAGACCAGCTCCCTGCCAAGCACCTGAGCCACCTGAAGCCGCTAAGGCCAAAACAGACCCCAGAACCGGCCCTACACATGGCGTCCAAGCAAAACTAAAGGTCAACCCCAGTAAAAATGCCTGACTATAGCCGTTAGCGTTTTGATCCTGTCTCTTTAATTGTAGCCTTCTTTCCTTGTAGAGCCCCTGCAAATGTAGGACTTCCATCTGGTGTAAGCCCAAGAGAATAATAACCGCACCCGTCACATACTGAAACCAAGAAGCATACAGCAAATTGCCTAAAAAACCAGCTCCATAACCCAGTAAGATAAAGATAAAAGAAATCCCCGCTATAAAGGCCAAAGTTCGCAATAAACTAACAAGTGAGATTGAAAATTTTCCACTAGAAGCCTGAGCATCATTCTTATCATCCAATAAGACTCCTGCATAGACTGGCAACAAGGGTAAAATACAAGGAGAAAAGAAGGAAAGAATTCCAGCAAGAAAAACACTGATAAAAAAGATTACATTATCCATATCTTTTCACCCTTCTTTTTTTGATAAGTCTATTATAATTCCCAACTCTAAGAAAAAACAGGGACAATGATAGGGGAAAATAGGAATTTAATCAGGTTATTTAGAAACCTTGCACAAAAAAAGCCAGACAAGGTCTGACTTTGGTAGTTACAGAAAAGAAAATCACCTGTCTACCCTACTTATCTGGTAATAAATAAGGTCCGCAACGTAGTCTTTTCTCTCCACACCATTGGCAATGGTTTTTAGATAGGACATTCCCGCTTTTTCCATCACACGGCCTGAAGCTAGGTTGAGACTGGCGTAACGAGCTCTGACTTTTTGAAAACCTGCTTGAGTAAAACAAAAATCTAACACAGCTTTCAAGGCCTCTGTCATCATACCTCGGCCCCAAAAATTTTTTCCTAAAACATACCCAATTTCACAACTTAAATCTTCCTCGTGCATTTCAATGATGCTGATATCTCCTATCACATGCTCTGGGTTCTCTTTGAGACAAATAGCCCATTTGTAATAGTTGGGATTGTTATAGGATGCAACCCAATTTCGAATCGAGTTCCGAGTCACCTCGACATCAGGATGAGGATCCCAAGTAACATAGGTCAGATTCTCAGCAGACGAAGCCCAATTTTGAAACATGGCTTCCGCATCACTCTCCACAAATCTTCTTAAAATCAAACGGTCTGTCTGTAATACTTGCGTACCAATAGATTTCATGATGTTACCTCGCTTTCTATGCTTAAGGCTCAAGCTAAAAAGGTTCAACAGAACCTTCCTCACTTCCTTGTTTACGTGCTCGGAGTAAAAAGACTAAACTCAGTTACAACTAAAAAACAAGTGTTTCATCTAGTTACTTGACGCAGTCGCTGTCTGGTTTGAAATGCGCTTTACCAAGCTTTTTCAAACCTAGTCATCGTTGCGGGGGTGAGACAAGGAAAATCGAACTCTACGAGTTACCGAATCTACCTCGTTTTCCTGTTTCTAGACTCGGGGTAAAAAGCCCCCCGGACCTTCCTCGCTTTCTCATTTCTAGGCTCAGGGTAAAAAGACTATACTCAGTAACAGCTAGAAAACAAGTTTTTCATCTAGTTACTTGACGCAGTCGCTGTCTGGTTTGAAATGCGCTTTACCAAGCTTTTTCAAACCTAGTCATCGTTGCGGGGGTGAGACAACGAAATCGAACTCTTCGAGTTACCGATTTCTGTCTCACTCCCAAAAGTCATCAAATACGGTGATTGGTAGGTGGCGTTTGTGTTGGCCTTTGTACCACCAGTTTTCGATAGTCGCTTGAGCTTCTGGGCTGATTGTTTTGCCTTCAAGGTAATCATCAATTTCATTGTAAGTGACTCCAAGTGCGACTTCGTCTGCAATACCTGGTTTTTCTTCTTCCAAATCTGCTGTTGGGATTTTTTCATAAAGAGCTGGGTCTGCACCAAGTTCCTTCAAGAGTTGTTTCCCTTGGCGTTTATTGAGGCGGTAAAGAGGGAGAATATCTGCACCACCGTCACCAAACTTTGTAAAAAAGCCTGTGATATTTTCCGCAGCATGGTCTGTTCCAATGACGGCTCCGCTATGGGCACCCGCAAGGGCATATTGGGCAATCATACGACTACGAGCTTTAATATTGCCCTTGTTAAAGTCTGAAACAGGACTTCCTGTCGCTTCGACTGCAGCTGTCATAGCATCAGCTGATTCCTTGATATTCACAACCAAGCTGACATCTGGCTGGATGAAAGCGAGGGCTTTTTGAGCATCTGCTTCATCAGCTTGCACGCCATAGGGCAGACGGACAGCGATAAATTGGTAGCTGTCATCTCCTGTCTCAGCTCGCATTTCTTCCATCGCTAATTGTGCCAAGCGCCCTGCCAAGGTTGAGTCTTGTCCTCCAGAAATCCCTAGTACAAAGGTTTTAAGGAAGGGGTGTTTTTTCAAGTATCTTTTTAAGAAGTCAATCGAACGACGAATTTCTTCCTGAGAATCAATCACTGGTTTGACGCCCAGTTGCTGGATAATGGTCTCTTGCAAACTCATTCTTCTTCTCCTTCACCAAGGGCTTCTTTGCGCATCTTATCAATCAAGTCCATCTTATCTTGCCAAATATCACGGGCCAAATCTACTGGGTAATGTTGCGGATTGAGCACGCGCTTGTATTCATCCCATAGCTTGTCAAATTCCTTACGGGCATAATCCTGAATCTCAGTCAAACTAGGCAAGCTGTAAACTAATGTTCCTTCTTTGAAGATGTCCACCAAGAGAGGAACAGCATCAAAATTACGAACGGTCTTCTTGATGTAAGTATAGGTCGGATGGAACATTTTGATTTCTGTCATGCTGGCAACATCCACACCGTCATAGGTGATGTAGTCACCTTCTGACTTGCCTTTTTCACGACTGGTGATGCGCCATACTTGCTTCTTACCTGGTGTCGATACTTTTTCAGCATTGCTTGAAAGCTTGATGGTATTGCGCATCTTACCAGTTTCATCTTCGATAGCTACAATCTTATATACTGCTCCAAGAGCTGGCTGGTCATAGGCTGTAATCAGCTTGGTACCCACCCCCCAAACGTCAATCTTAGCGTGTTGCATTTTGAGGTTAAGGATGGTATTTTCATCTAGGTCATTGGAAGCATAGATCTTTGCCTCTGTGAATCCGGCCTCGTCTAGTTGCTGACGGACTTTCTTGGAAATGTAGGCAATATCCCCAGAGTCGATACGAACGCCTTTAAAATTAATCTTGTCTCCCAGTTCACGAGCAACCTGAATGGCAGCTGGCACACCGATGCGAAGCGTATCATATGTATCTACTAGAAAGACACAGTCACGATGGGTTGAAGCATAGGCCTTAAAGGCCTCATAGTCGTTTCCATAAACCTGTACCAAGGCATGG
This sequence comes from Streptococcus sp. 27098_8_51, assembly GCF_041432205.1. GTDB lineage: Bacteria > Bacillota > Bacilli > Lactobacillales > Streptococcaceae > Streptococcus. The sequence continues at coordinate 43,623 of NZ_JAPVZE010000007.1, read as the reverse complement.
GCATGAGTACCCAAGACAGGAATGCCAAAGAGCTTCCCTGCTCGCACATTGCTAGTCCCGTTGGCTCCACCAATCACAGCTGCGCGTGTTCCCCAGATAGCTGCATCCATTTCTTGCGCACGACGTGTTCCGAATTCCATCAAGGGTTCATCTTCGATAACCGAACGAATACGTGCTGCCTTAGTCGCTATCAAGGTTTGAAAGTTAACGATGTTTAAGAGAGCCGTTTCGACCAACTGGCATTGGGCTAGAGGGCCTTCCACCTGTACAATCGGTTCATTAGCAAAAACAAGGTCCCCTTCTTGGGCAGAACGAACCGTCAACTCCAACTTGAAATTGCGGAGATAGTCCAAGAATGCCCCATGATAGCCAAGCGACTCCAAGTAGGCAATATCGCTATCTGAAAAGCGCAAGTCTTTAAGATAATGTACAATTCTTTCCAAACCAGCAAAAACTGCATAGCCGTTATTAAACGGTTGCTGACGGAAATAAACTTCAAAGACCGCCTTTTTATTGTGAATTCCTTGGTCAAAGTAAACTTGCATCATATTGATCTGGTACAAGTCCGTGTGCAATGTCAAACTATCATCTGGATACATCTGTTTTCCTTCTTCCTTCTTTACAAAGGTATGAACGTATTCTACCACTTTCATACCGTCCGATAAATTAGTACTATTATAACACATTTTACCGAGATTGATAAAATGCTAACAAGCTATTCTCCACTCTCCAGCTCATCCATATCTTGCTCAAACTTTTTTTGAGCCCATTCGCCATAACTTTTAAGGCCGAGATTGCCGATAAAAACCCAAGGAAGGTAGATCAGATAAGTAATGACCCAAGCAGACAAGTATTTAACGTTGAGAGGATTGTGCTGATAAATTTCGATATTGAATTGATAATTCTGCAGCATCAAGAGAGTCGTAATAGCGAGAGTTAGCAGCAAACACCCTATAATCGTAAAATGAAAACGACTATAGTAGGTCACTCCAAGTTGTCGTGCACGATTGAAAAAGAAGAAAATTCCTAAAAGAAGGGTAACCAGAAGAATATTAGGATTAAAAAGAGCAGGTGCTAATACAGCCACCAAATAACTTAGCAGAATGAGCCCTATAAACACATTAAAAGACTCTGTCCCAGCTTTGTTAATCAGTTGTTCTTCCCTTTCGTCTAATAATTGATAATAAAAAAATCTATTTTTCATCTTCTTCCTCCCAAACTTGCTGATTTCTGCGATTCAAGTATAGGATAACTCTATCCATAGAAAAACTCCCAACGAGATAGATGATAACTGCTAGAACCACTTTTAGGGAGTACTTCCAAGTCAATAGATTGACCAATTCCTCGCGATTGCCTACGATATCAATCAATAAAATCACTATAGAAAATCCCAAAGCAGATAAAATTCTTTCTTTTCCAGTATTCTCAACAATATCTCGAATGTCAATTCCAACATACATGCGGCGAATAATGGCATACAAACCGACTCCAATCAATAAAAGTAATTCTGGTAAATAGGACAGAAGCGTTAAATTGAAGATATAAAGTTTGGCAAAAATTTCCAGTGCCAAAAATAGGCACATTCCCAAGAGAATTTCTCCTGAAATCTTTCCGTCTAATTTTTCCGTACGTTCATCTTTGATCACGAGTTTTTTTCTATTTTTCATCTTCTTCCTCCCAAAATAGTTGGTCTAAAGTTTTGCCTAAGCATCTGCAAATGGACTGACAGAGGGAGAGACTAGGATTGTATTTCCCAGCTTCAATCAAGCCTATAGTCTGCCTAGTAACACCTACAGCTTCTGCCAAATCCCCTTGTGTTAAATCACGCTCTACCCGAGCTAATTTTAATTTTAAATTTTTAGCCACTAGCGTCCTCCTTCACATTTTTAAAAAGTTGCGCTTCTTTCTAAATATATTATACCATATATCTAACTTAATGCAATATATAAATGTCATTTTGTAAGATTTTATTAACAAAAAACTCTCTATCATCTTACATGATAAAGAGTATTCGTTATTTTTTGCTACTTAGCTGAGCTCCTCTTCAAAGGAAAGAAGTCTAGGTCACAAATCCTTTTGGTAATAAAATCTTTGCCCTGTGTAGGGATAGTCTTGCAAGGTAAAGACTTCCTTGTAGCCATGGCTTAGATAAAAATCTGGCGCTTGAAACTGGTAAGTATTGACAAAAGCAAAACGACAGTTTCGATTCTTGGATTCACTTTCAGCTCGCTGCAATAGTTTTGAACCGATTCCTTGTCCCCTCAATTCCTCTTTCACAAACAAATATTCGATTTCCAACCAATTTCCGAAAGTCTCTGCTACTAAGCCTGCCATGAGATTACCCTTTTCGTCTTCGAGATAAAGATTCAGTGGCTCGCTCTCAGACTCTTCTCTTTTAGAACGATTATAAGCACGAATCAAATCCCCTATTTCTTGCGCTTTATGCGACTCCTTATTTTCTAATCTAACGTGCATCCAAACCTCCTTAGAACTGCTACAGCTTGATTATAATCCTATTTCAATAGACTGTCAAACTAGAAAACTCACCAAACAGAGTTGATGAGTTCATGATTTATTTTCTAAATTTCCACTGACTATAAATCCCAAAAACAAGGATCCAGATAGCAGAACCAACTGCCCCCATGAAAGTCGACTCTTGCAAAAAGAGAGTCACAAAAACAAAGACAAAAAAGAGAATGGTTAGGGGATTAAGCAAGCGATACTGAGGCATGAGATAGCCATCAGCCATGAAGTCTTGTGACTTGCGGTATTTTAGATGAGCCACCATAATCAAGATATAAATCGCGATGTAAACACCTGATGAAGATGCGGTGATCAAAGCAAAGGCATCTGAAACACCTGGCAACACATTGATAAAGGCAGCCAGAGCAATCAAGATCGCTGAGGCGATAATGGCATTTTGTGGAACATTGTGGCGAGAAAGGGTATCGACCTTAATGGCCTTTAAGAAACGATTGGGCGAATCATGGGCAATCTGATATAAGTGTCTCCCTGTTGAGTAGAGAGTTGAGTTAAGCGCAGACGCTGCTGAGGTCAAGACAACAAAGTTGATTAGAGCCGCTGCCCACTTGATCCCTGCCAGTTCAAAAACCGTTACAAATGGAGAATCTGAAGAATTAAGATAAGACCAAGGAATAATGGCCATAATCGCAATGAGAGCTCCCCCATAGAAGAAGATAATTCTGAGAGGAATTTCCTTAACAGCTTTAGGTAAGACCTGACGAGGGTTCTTTGTTTCAGAAGTTGTCACCCCGATAAACTCAATCATCAGATAGGCAAAAAATACCATTTGAAAGGCCATGACAAAGTTCATAACTCCGTTTGGAAAAAGAGAGAACTGGTCGCTGATATTTGCCAAACTTGCAACACCATGCGGTGTCTTAAAGCCTGTCAAAACCATAAAAATCCCAGTGGCAATCATGGCTAAAATCGCCACAATCTTGACCATAGCAAACCAAAACTCGACTTCTCCAAAAAGCTTAACTGCAATCAGGTTGACCAAAGCCAAAATCGTTAAAAAGACAAGCTGAATCATCCAGCTAGGCCATGTGGGAAACCAGAAGCGGACATAGTCTGAGATGGCAGTGATTTCTGCCATACCGATAAAGACAACTGACAGCCAATAAGACCAAACTGAGAAATATCCCCAGCCTTTCCCCAAATGACGGGTGATAAAGTTGATAAAGGTATGTTGTTCTGGATCCTGATACAGCATCTCTCCAACAGCCCTCATCATCAAAAACATAAAGGCTCCTGTAATCATGTAAATCAGAATGATCGAAGGTCCAGTAAGGCTGATAGAGCGACCAGCACCTAGGAAAAGTCCTGTTCCGATTGTTCCCGCAATGGCCATCACCTGAACATGGCGATTGGTTAATCCACGCTCCATTTTGTTTTTCTTCTTATTTTCACTCATATAGTCTCCTTTTTATCCAAAAAACCAAAAAGGAGTTGAGCAAGGCAAAACCTTCACTACTCCTTTTTCATTCTATTTAAGCTGTTTTCTCAACCTTTAAGATTTTGACATCATAGCTACCAACTGGTGTTTCAATCGTTGCAGTATCGCCAGTCTTCTTGCCAATTAGAGCACGGCCAATCGGACTTTCATTTGAGACTTTACCAGCAAAAGCATCTGCACCTGCAGAACCGACGATGATGTAGACCTCTTCTTCGTCTTCACCGACTTCTTGGATTGTTACTGTTTTACCGATTGCTACCTCATCTTGGGCAACTGCATCGCTATTAACAATTTCAGCATAACGAATCTTTGTTTCTAGACTTGAAATTTGTCCTTCAACAAAAGCTTGTTCATCTTTCGCTGCTTCATACTCACTATTTTCTGAAAGGTCTCCATAGGAACGAGCAATCTTGATACGCTCTACGACTTCGGGACGTCGAACGAGTTTCAACTCCTCTAATTCTTTTTCTAGTTTTTCCTTTTCTTCAAGGGTCATTGGGTAAGTTTTTTCTGCCATTTTTTTAACTTTCTTTTCTATTTACTTTTTTAAAACAAAATTATGTGGAAAACCACATAATTTTAGTTTGAACTACTTGCTTGAGGTAACTTGCTATTGATATGCTCTGCAACGTTTTGATCATGTTCTTCTTTTGTTGTTGCAAAGTATACTTTACCATCTTCAACATTGGCTACAAAGTACAAGTACTCACTCTTTGTCTGCTTTACACTTGCTTCAATCGCATCCGAACTTGGGCTATCAACCGGTCCAGGCATGAGGCCAAGATGTGTGTAAACATTGTATGGTGAATCAATCGTTGTATCAATTCCAGCGTCATCTGCTAAACTAATCTTTTGACCAAGTTTTCCTTGAGCATATAGGATAGCGATATTACTTTGAAGTGGCATACCAACATTCAAGCGGTTATAGAAGACACCTGCGATCTTCTTGCGGTCTTCGGTCTTAGCACCTTCTTTTTCGACAAGAGAAGCAATGCTGAGCAATTCATTAACTGTCAGATTCTTTTCTTTGATCGTAGCGTAATATGGTGACATAGCCTTATCCATAGCAGCCACCATCTCATCAATCAAACTTTCAACAGTTGTACCGTCTTTGATCGTATAGGTAGCTGGGAAAAGGTAACCTTCAAGACGATAACGAACGCCACTGTCTTTTGTTGGAAGACTTCCAAGTAGGTTTGGATACTTGGCTACTAATTGTGAGATAAAGGTCTCATCTTGAGCTTTTGCCAAGAAAGCATCCGCAGTAAGAGGTTCTTTAAATTCACCTTGAAGTTGTCCTACTGTTTGAGCGATTTGCTCTAATGTATAGCCTTCTGGAATTGTCAAGTTTGCAAGAACAGGTGCCTGAGCTTCAGGAGTCCCACCTTTTTCCAATTCTTGAATCAACTCATCCGTACTCATACTCTTCTTCAAGTTGTAATAACCTGACTTCAAGTTAGCATGGCTATAGTATTTAGCATAAAGACTAAAGATTAGTCCATGTTTAACCAAACCAGATTTTTCCAAGGTGCCTCCAATTTCTTGAACATTTGCACCGTCTGGGATTTGAACCGTTACGTAATCCTTAGAGCTTGCATCCACAGGTTTCAAGGAATCTTGAACATAACCATAACCAAAGTAACCACCAACTGCAACGAGTACTAGGAGAACCAGAACTGTTACTAGGCAACCTTTGGCTTTTGATTTTTTCTTTTTCTTAGTTGATGTTGCACCTTGACGACGACTACGACGTGGAGCATCAGCTAATCCACTGGTAGATTCTGTAGAAACAGGCTCAACTCTTTCAGGCATTCCTGGGGTGATTTCCTCTTTCTTATCTTCTGTTTTATAGGTTACGGCTACCTTAGTCGGAGTATCGTTAAATTCTTTTTCTTCGGGTTTAAGCTCAACTGGTTCTACCTTAGGTTGAACAGGTTCCACTACAGGTTCTTCAGCCAGATGAATCGGCTCTACTAGAGGTTCTTCAGATTCTACAACTTCAATCTTATCAATGATTGGCTGTCTAATCTCTTTCTCTTCTTGGTCATCCGTTTCATCAGTTCTAGCACTTGAAAGTGGAGGAACACTTGGTGCATTCTTTAGAATTTTATCGACAACAGACAAGGAATCAGCCATCAACTCTTCTGTTGATGTTTCTGGTTCAAGATCTGAAGGAGTTGCTGAACTAGCTGGAGATGATGAAGCCGTCAGATTTGGAATCTCTACTTCTTTCTCTCTTTTATCTTGTTCTTTTACTCTTTCTAAATCACGTAGAATCTGCTCTTTAAAACTTAATTTTTCTGTATCTCTTTGTTTTTCAGTCAAAAGCATTACCTCCTTGTTGACAATCCATAATATTATATCTTAAAAGTCGCAGAAAAGCAACTAACTAGGGCATTCCCTAGCTAGTTTCTTTATTTTCTGGCTGCCAAACCATATCGTACCAAATCTCACCTGCAAAGGTTGACTGGGATACTCCTTCATTAACAAAGCCGTGTTTTTCATAATAGGGAATCAAGTAGTCATGGCAGGTCAGGTTGATACCTTCCCTTTCATGCTCTAAAGCCACTTCTTTTAGGGCCGTCAGTAATCTCTTACCGACACCCAAAGCTTGTGCTTCTTTAGCAATGGATAGACAAGTAACAGAGATATAACCTCCAGATTTGTGACTGTGGTCCGCTATTTCTTCTGTAAAGGACTGATCTTGGAGATGGCGGTGTGGGACGACTGGACCTTCGATATAACCAAGAATATGCCCCTCTTTTTCAGCTACCAGAAAACTGGTCTGAATTTCCTGCAAATGCGCCTCAAAGACCGAACGAGGAATGGCTTCCTCCAGTGAAAAATTCTCCAGCTCTATCTCTATAATCCGATCTAAATCCGAAAATCTTGCTTGTCTGATTTTCATATTTCCTCCTGATAAAAAGGATTGGCCCAAATTAGATACCATTCAGAACCACTGCCATAATGACTCTCTGTCACTTCTTCTTCAACAAAGCCATTCATTTCAAAATATGATAGTAGTTCATCAGGACTTTGCAAAAGAATACCTTGGCGATTTAGTTCGACTGTCACCTGTTTCAAGGCTGCAAGAAGAAGAGTTCCCAGACCCTGTCCCCAATGGTCAGGATGAATGGTCAATGATTTTATTTCTATCCATTTGGGATGAAGATACTGAGCTTCTCCTAAAACATAGCCTAGGAGCTGATTTTCATCCCCAGCTACAAGAAAGGTACCCGCAGTCTTGCGGATACTCTCTTCTAAGGATTGGCGACTAAATGCCTCTTCTGATGTAGGATTGGCTTCTTCAATCGCCAACATTTCTTCTAAATCTGATAAGGTAGCTTGCCTTATTATGATTGGAATTTCCATCTGTTTTCCTTATTGGAAGTTGCTTGTCAAGTTAGACAAAAGACGTTCAAATGAATATTCATAGGTTTGGATGTCTCCAGCACCCATAAAGACGTAAACAGCATTGTCATGGTCTAGGAGTGGAGAAACATTTTCAACAGTGATAACCTGGTGTTTTTTGCTGATTTTATTGGCTAAGTCTTCTACTTTGACATCACCATGGTCCACCTCACGAGCTGATCCATAGATTTGCGCTAGGTAGACGGCGTCTGCTTGATTCAATGCATGGGCAAATTCGTCCAACAAGGCAATGGTTCTTGTAAAGGTATGCGGTTGGAAGATTGCCACGATTTCCTTGCTTGGGTATTTTTGACGAGCCGCATCCAAGGTCGCAATAATTTCTGTTGGATGGTGGGCAAAGTCATCAATGATCACTGTATCATTGACAATTTTCTCAGTGAAACGACGCTTAACACCAGCAAAAGTTTTCAAGTGTTCACGAACCAAGTTTAAATCAAAACCTGCTGTGTAAAGAAGACCAATAACAGCTGTCGCGTTCATGATATTGTGACGGCCAAAGGTCGGGATATGGAATTGACCCAATTCTTGTCCACGAAAGTGAACGGTGAAGGTCGAACCAGTTGTTGAACGAAGGAGATCGCTAGCTACAAAGTCATTGCTCTCAGCTTCAAAACCATAGTAATAGATTGGAGCATTGGCTGTAATCTTACGCAACTCAGCATCCTCACCATATACAAACAAACCTTTGGTAATTTGTTTGGCATAGTCGTTAAAGGCATTGAAAACATCCTCTAGACTTGTAAAATAGTCTGGATGGTCAAAGTCAATGTTGGTGATGATAGAGTATTCTGGGTGGTAAGGCATGAAGTGACGCTCATATTCGTCTGATTCAAAGACAAAATATTTGGCATTGGCTGAGCCACGACCTGTCCCATCTCCAATCAAGAAGCTGGTATCTGTGATGTGAGACAAGACGTGTGACAGCATACCTGTTGTTGAAGTTTTTCCATGAGCTCCTGCCACTCCCATGCTGACAAAGTCGCGCATAAAGCTACCTAGGAATTCGTGGTAACGTTTGTAGCTGATACCATTTTGATCTGCATAGGCGATTTCAACGTTATTATCTGGACGGAAGGCGTTCCCCGCGATAATCTCCACATCACCTTGTAGGTTTTTTTCATCAAAAGGAAGAATCGCAATCCCTGCCTGCTCTAGTCCACGTTGAGTAAAGTAGTATTTTTCAACGTCTGAACCTTGAACCTTATGTCCCATTTGGTGCAACATCAAGGCCAAGGCACTCATCCCTGATCCCTTGATTCCAATAAAATGATATGTTTTTGACATGCTTTTCTCCCCTACTCAGTAATTCTTGTCAGATTCAACTCTTGGGCAACCTGACGTTCCTGTTCTGTTTGCTTATTCTTTTTATTATAGATTTGACTCTTCTTTAGAAAATCATAGTTGTTCTTTTTAGCTTTTTCCGTTTGGGTTTTTGAAATTGGATTCGCTACTTGGCCAACCTCCTCAGCTAAGATATAGTGAGACTGGCTCAAGTTTTTACTAAATTTGGCAAACTCACCTGGATTTTCCTTTTGAAATGGTGCTGTTGGTTGGTTTCCTTGACGAACAAGTGTTGAACCATTGTGTCGTCTGGTATGACTAACATCCTGAGTCAAATACTTGGCTGAACGTTTCTTCTTCAAATCCGCACGCGCCTCTTCTCGAGCCAATTCAGCATAGGTTTTTTCAACCTTTTTAGATTCTGGGCTCGGCTTTGACTCCTTATTAACCACTGGAGAAACTACGGTTTCTTCCTCATTGATAGGAGACCATTCCAAATAGTTCTTATCGCGGTAATCACCTTTGATATTGCTAATAAAGTCTGACTCATCGTACAAGTCCATGACTGGCATTTTGGTCAGCATGATCTCATCATCTGACACCAATGGAAATCGATCTTGTTTCATTTTGTATTTCCTTTCAACACTTCATTATAGCGTATTGTCTTGATTTTTCAAGTGCTGGCTTCAGAAATTCCCAAAATTTCACGAATTTCTGCCAGACTGAGACTCGCACGCGACTCCGTACCATCTAAAACTTGGGAAACCAAATGTTTCTTTTGTTCTTGAAGTTCTTGGATTTTTTCTTCAATGGTCCCCTTGGTAATCAAACGATAGACCTCGACCATCTGCTCCTGCCCCATGCGGTGAGCTCTTCCGATAGCCTGGGCTTCGACAGCGGGATTCCACCAAAGGTCAACTAAAATAACCGTATCAGCTCCCGTTAGATTGAGACCAACACCACCCGCCTTAAGGGAGATGAGAAAGGCATCTCTTTCCCCTTGGTTAAAGGCCTTAGTCATCTCCTGTCTGTCATGAGCAGGAGTTGAACCTGTGATTTTGAAGGAGGTCAAGCCCAAGTCTGGGAGTTCTTGCTCGATTTTTTCTAACATTCCTTTGAACTGGGAGAAAATCAAGACACGATGCCCGCCATCTGCCACTTGTAGCAATAAATCTCGGAGACTATCGAGTTTACCACTGGCTCCTTGGTAATCGTCCATGAAGAGTGCTGGCGTATCGCAGATCTGGCGCAATCGCATGAGGCCAGATAAGATTTCTACCCGACTTCTCTGGAATTCTTGATCTGTCACTTGCGCTAGGCGTTCTCGCATCTGTTGCAACTGGGCGAGATAGATAGCCTTCTGTTGGTCTTCCAGTTCATTTTTATAGACGACTTCGATCAGGTCAGGTAGTTCTGTTAGGACTTCTTCTTTCTTACGCCTCATGACGAAAGGCTTGATAAACTGCGCGACTCGGTCAGCCGGTAATTTCATAAACTCCTTTTTACTTGGCAAGAGCCCTGGAAGCACAATTTGGAAGATAGACCACAACTCTCCTAAATGATTTTCGATGGGCGTACCTGACAAAGCAAAGACTGCCGGTACCACAAACTGGCGCAAACTCTGAGCAATCTTGGTTTGGGCATTTTTCATGACCTGGGCTTCATCTAAGAAGAGAAAATCAAAAGCCATCTCTTGATAAAGCTCGCTGTCTTGACGAAAGGTGGCATAGCTAGTCACATAGATTTGGTGATTTTCAGAAAGAATTGCTTCTCGATTCGCTTTTAAACCATGAACGACAGCCAAATCCAACTGTGGGGCAAATTTTCTAAATTCATCTGCCCAGTTGTAGATTAAACCTGACGGCGCTAAAATCAAGACCCGACTATCTTCTGTCACCTGACTCGTCAAAAAAGCAATAGTTTGCAGTGTTTTCCCCAATCCCATATCATCTGCCAGAATGCCACCAAAACCATAGTGATGAAGCATCTGGAGCCAACGGACTCCCTTTTCCTGATAGTCTCTCAAGCTCGCCTGCACCCGTATATCTCCCAAAGGAAAGTCCTCTGGATGGGTCAAATCATGAGCTAAATGCTGAAATTCCTCTGAGAAGGAGATCCTATCTCGACCTTCAAAAAGCTGAGAAAGGCTATAAGCCAGAGATTTTCGCGCCTGAAAAGAACCATCTTTTAGCTCAACCCCCAGTTCCTGCAAATTTTGACGAATCTGCTTGGTTTCCTCATCAAAAAAGTACACTTGGTCAGAAGAACTGATATAGAAATCCTGATTGCTGGTCAGGGCTTTAAGAGCTTGGTCAATCTCTTCTTGGGCAATCCCTTGGAAATCAAATTGGATCTCCAACAGTCCTCCCTTGGACTCAATCTGAACCTGAGGAGCTTGGACACTGTAGAGCTGATTGATTTCATCAGACAAGAAAACCTGACCCAATTTCTCAAAAGCTGGAATCGTATGGTGAAAGAGAGAATAAACTGCCTCTGGCTTCAAAGCCTGTCTCCAAGACTGAAAATCAGCCTCAAAACCAGCCCCTAAACAGACTTGAAATAGCTGATTTTCCAAGACGGCATCGCTTGAAAATGGTAATTGTTCCAGCTGTTGACGACTAGTCACCTTAACCTCTCCATAGTCAAACTGGATATTCAAGCGGATACGACCATCCTTCTCCTTGTCAAAGTAAAAGATTGGTGAAAAGGGTCTGATTTGCAAACGCTCGGGGGCAGACACTGTTCCTAGCTGTCCAAACAAAGGCAGACAGGCAGCCAGACGGTCACGATCACTGTTGTCAAACTGGAGGCATTTTCTCCCTCTTTCCTCCTGAGGAAGCTCCTTGATTTCCTTTAGGAGGCTGATTTGTTTAGGGTTTAAGAGATAAAGATTCCCCTTACGAAAGAGAACTGCCCCTCCATAGAATACGTTAACTCGCTCACTTTCAGAAATCTCCATCTCAAAATAATCGGGAAACTCCTGCACAGAAAAAGAGAACAGTTCTGCATCTGGATCTAAATCATTAAAGAGAAGATTTTCATAACTTGTAATCTGATGTTCGAAATGAAAATCCTCCAAGTTCATCAGCAACTCCACTCCCTGCTCAAAAAAGGTCAGAGGGAAAAAGAGGTGACGACCTTGATTGGGGAAAAAGAGGTCTTGACTCAGTCCCTCCTCAATTAAGCCACATAAAAAAGTAAGAACTTCTTGACTAGCTGTATCAAAAGAATCCCAAGACAAGTCATTTTCATAGTGTTTTCCAATCATATATGACTTTCGATGGACTAAGACCTTCAAAAAGAGAGGGATGTCACGAATGACATAATATTTTTGACTATCAACTAAACCGATTCGGAGAGTCCAAAGGAGGCGATTGGTTCCAGCTTCTACCTGACCTTGAGACGACAAAGTGTAGATTTTCTCTCTCTTCTGAGGTTGGATCCGCTCCAAAAAACTACCGCCAAAACTAACCTTTGTTTCGACCTCTTCTTGCTCTTCATGTCCTTTTTCTAAGGCTTGTAAAATCACCTGGCCCTCTTCATCATTTTTCAGATAATGCTCGAGCGCTGCTAGGTGAACACAATAACCTCTTTTTTGGAAAAAATCGCAAGCACAAAAAACCAGATCATCCTCTAAACTGTAGCGCAAGTCTTCTCCCGCCACACGAGTATAGAGGCGATTCCCTTTTTCCTTGATAATCTCAATGTTGCCAGTTTCATAGAGTGTAACACCCTCCATGCGCAACTTTCCCGGAATCAATTTAGCCATAGTTACTCCTTTATCTTATCTTTTCATTATACCACATTTTCCCCTATGAAAATAGCCTTCTAGGAAGACTTTTCTCCTAGAAGGCTCGATTTTTAAAGTGTAGCAAAAGTGGTCACGATGCGTTGGCAAACCTCTTCCAGTACTGACTTCGGCATAGCCACATTGAGGCGGGCATGAAGAGTTCCCTCCTCTCCAAAGTCCAAACCTCGGTTCAAGATAACCTTGGCTTCATTCTTCAAAAGCTCTTGTATGCGGTCATCCGTTAGGTCATAGGCTGAAAAATCAAGCCAGATCAAGTAGGTACCTTGTGGTTTCATGACCTTAATCTTGGTTTCGTTGCCCAAAACATCCACTACATAGTTAATATGGTCCTCGATAACTTCTTTTAGTTCTCCTAACCAGTCCTTGCCATAACGGTAGGCAGCTTCTGTCGCCAAATAACCCAAGCCTGAGATTTCATGTTGGTTATTGGCCAACTGGCGTTTTTGAAAGGCCACACGAAGCTTTGGATTTTCAATAACTGCATAGGAATTCTTGGTTCCAGCAATATTAAAGGTCTTAGTGGCACTGCTCAAGATAAGGGCAAAGTCTTTAAAGGCGGGATCAATGGTATTAAAAGACTGGTGTTTGTGACCAAAGAGTGCCAAATCTTGGTGAATCTCATCTGAAACCAACAAAACACCATGTTTTTGGCAGAGATGCCCAATCTTTTCTAACACTTCCTTTTCCCAAACACGTCCACCAGGATTGTGGGGATTGCAAAGGATATAAAGCTTCACATCCTCTTCCACCAATTCCTTCTCCAACTGGTCAAAGTCAATCTCAAACAGCCCATCCTTTTCCACCAAAGAATTGGTAATCAATCTGCGATTGTTCAGTTTGACACTGCGGGCAAAAGGTGGATAGACCGGTGTGTTAATCAGAACAGCCTCTCCTTCTTTTGTAAAGGCTTGAATAGCTGTTGAGATGGCCGGTACCACTCCCTCGATAAAGACGAGGGCATCCTTGTCAAAGCGATAGCCGTGTTGTGTGGCTTCCCAGTCCTGAACCGATTCAATCAAAGCATCGCTAGCATAGGTATAGCCATAGACCAACTGATCTGCGTAGGCTTGTACAGCTTGTCGAACCTCAGGCAAAACCACAAAGTCCATATCTGCTATCCAAGCTGGTAGAACTTCTCGGTCAGCTTCTGCTTCTTTCCATTTATAGGTATGGTGCCCAAAACGATTGGGCAGGCTTGTAAAATCATATTTTCCCATATCTATCTTATCCTTCCAAAGCTTGGCGCAAGTCCGCAATCAAATCTCTAGCATCTTCAATCCCAATTGACAAGCGCAAGAGGTCATCTGTTAATCCATAGGAATGACGCACTTCTGCTGGAATATCCGCATGGGTTTGAGTCGTCGGATAGGTGATCAGACTCTCCACCCCACCCAAACTTTCCGCAAAAGAGAATACTTTCAAGCTATTTAAAATATGAGGAATACGTTTTTCATCCACTACTTTAAAGGAAATCATACCCCCACGTCCAGTATAGAGCACTTCCTTGACAGCAGGTGAATCCTTCAAAAAAGCAACCACTTCTTGGGCATTGGCTGTAGAACGTTCCATACGAAGAGGTAGAGTTTTAAGACCACGAATCAACTGATAACTATCAAACGGTGACAAGACTGCACCTGTCGTATTCAAATTGTAGAACAGTTGTTCATATAGTTCTAAACTATTAGTCACAACCACCCCAGCTAAGACATCATTGTGCCCTGCTAGATACTTGGTCGCTGAATGAAGAACGATATCCGCACCGTCTTCAATCGGACGTTGATAAATCGGACTGTAGAAGGTATTGTCCACCACTACCTTGGCACCCTTGGCATGAGCTAGTTTGGCTAGTTTTGCAATATCAAATTCCAACATCAAGGGATTGGTTGGTGTTTCAATATAGAGAACATCCACATCTTTCTCCAACTCAGCAATCAACTCTTCTTCTGTATTGGCATAGGTAAAATGGAAACGGCCTTCCTGCTCGACTTGGTTGAACCAACGGAAAGAACCCCCATAAAGATCTCTCACAGCCAAGACTTTACTTCCTACTGGAAAGACACTAAAGGCCAATACAATTGCAGCCATTCCTGAGCTTGTCGCTAGGGCATAGTCTGCTGACTCAATAGCCGCCAAGACTTCCTCCGCCTTACTGCGAGTTGGGTTTTTGGTACGAGTATAGTCAAATCCCGTAGACTGACCGAACTCTGGATGCTGATAAGTGGTTGAAAAATGAAGCGGTGTTACCAAGGCACCTGTAGCCTCATCTGACTTGATACCAGCCTGGGCCAAAATTGTGTTGATGTGTAGTTCTTTGCTCATACAATACCTCCAAATCTATAGTAACTATTGTACCACTTATTTTTACTAACTCATTTTCTTGTTTTCAAGAGCTAGTTATAGTTTCAAACTATATAAAAACGATAGTTCCTTGAGAAACTATCGTTTTTCCTGTTGAATAGACTGGTTATTTAACGTGTTTTGCCAGTTCTTCTTGGGCTTTTTTATTTGATTCTTCTTTTTCTTTTAGCCATTTTTCTTTAGCTTTTTCATACTCATCAGCCGTTACAGTCTTATCTTGTAACTTGAGATACTTGTATGATTCGACACCCTTATTTCCAGCTTGTGAGAATGGTGATGAGAATGGAACTGTCTTTCTCAAGGTCGGTGTTCCACCCTGAGAAACGTTTGGAATTGCAAGGGCGCTATCAACGAGCCAAGCTTGAATTTCAGCATATTTTTCATAACGTTTTGCTGGATCTTGCTCCTTGTTCGCTTCTTCTAACATTTGAGTGTAAGTATCCAGACCAACTGCCTTAGCCTTGTCATTGACCTCACCTGGTTCTAGACCAAGGTTTTGCAACATACCACCGTTATTGACATTTAAGATATCAAGATAACTTGATGGATCCAAGTAGTCCGCACTCCAACCGCCATTATAGATATCAAAGTCTTTTTGAGCTGCTGTTTGAGCGAGGTAGCTAGAGTTGTCAAAGTCATCTGTTGATAGCTGTTGGATATCGATAACCACATTCTCAGCTCCTAGAACAGATTCGATGGATTGTTTCAAAGAACTTGCTTCAAGTACACCTTTTTTAGCTGATTGGTCTACAGATACATCCAAGTGGATTGGGAATTGCACACCCTTAGCTTCCAATTCTTTCTTAGCTTCTGCAAATTTAGCTTTAGCCTTGTCAGGATTGTAGTATGGATCTTGTGCATCTGCAAAGTTGATTCCTTGCCATTCTTGGCCATATTTGACCATCTTTTCTGAAACAACATCGCCAAAGTCTTTTCCGTTGATACTTACAAATGTTGGAGGTACAACCAAGTTACGAATAATCTTTGTTGCTCCGTCCTCCCCTTGAGATTGTGCTCCATAGGCTGTACGGTTATAAGCATAGTTGAAGGCTTGACGGAAGTTTTTATTCAGAACTGCTTCTTGGGTTGATTTCTTTTCGATATCAGAGGACTTAGACGTGAAGTTATAAGATTTTCTGTCCAAGTTGAAGTTCAAGTAATAAGAAGTTGCATTTTGCATACTATAGATGATGTTATCCTTGTTCTTCTCTTTAATGCCTTCAAAGCTTGAGCTATTTGGATAGAGACGCGCATAGCTGTATACTCCTTCTACAAAGTTACGTGCTAGGGCATCTTGGTCACTACCATCATAATAGGCCAATTTCACATCATCCACAAAGACATTTTTTTCATCCCAGTAGTTAGGATTTTTCTTGAATTCGATAACAGATTTTGAAACAAACGATTTCATCAAGAAAGGTCCATTGTACAAAATACTAGAAGGGTCTACCTTACCAAAGTCATCCCCTTTTGATTTTAAGAAATCTGCATTGACAGGGAAGAGAATGGTTGAAGTTGTTTTAGAATTCCAATAAGATTCTGGACGTGTCAAAGTGTACTGAACTGTTTGGTCGTCAATCGCCTTAACACCGACAGTTGAAAAGTCAGTTGTTTTCCCGTTGATATAGTCATCCAAACCTGCTACAGAGTCTTGAACAAGGTACAAGGCTTCGGATTTTTTATCAGCAGCATATTTCAAACCTGTCACAAAGTCTTGGGCCGTTACAGGGGCGTATTCTTCACCCTCATAAGTATACCATTTTGCATCCTTACGCAATTTGTAAGTATAGGTCAAACCGTCCTGAGAAACAGTCCAATCCTCTGCCAATGATGGAACATAGTTACCGTATTGGTCATTTTCCATCAACCCATCCACCAAATTGGTCACGATGTCATTGGTTGTTGCACGGTTTTCTGCAAGATAGTTCAAACTAGATGGATCGCTCGAATAAACATAGTTGTATGTTTTAGTAGCGCTACTTGAATTTCCACATGCGCTCAGTAAGATACCTGCGCTTAACACGACACTTGCAAGTGTCAGATACTTGGCCTTAGACTTTTTCATTTCCAGAACCTCCTATTTAAAAGTTTTGTCTTATTATACAGCTTTGGTTTTATTTAGTCAAGTAATTTCTAAAGAAAAACTTAAAAAAGCATATTTTTTGCTCTTGATTTTAGAAAAAGTTCTCTTTTTTTAAGAAAAATGTAGTATAAAAACCTTTCTGTTAAAGAAAGGTTAAATTCATTACTTTTATTTATAAATCTTTTTACGATATTTTCAATCGTGTACGTAGTCGGTCTGCTTGAGCTTTGCCGATTATCTTGTCCAGAAGTCGTGTCCGTAGGCTCATCAAACCATAAAGACCTCCTCCAAGCCCTCCGATGAGAGCCACATAAAGGAAACTCCAAAAACGTCCACTTGGTTGGAAGACAAAACCGAGTAGCCACTGCAAGAAGCCAACTAGGATAAACATGACAAGGGTCAAGATGGTAATCAAAATGGTTCGCTTCAAGATTATCTTTCGACGAGCACCCGTTACCTGGCAGATGTCACGGTACATCAGGACATTCGGAATAATCAAACCGATAGTCGTTGAAATCAAGGGACCATAGCTATGGAAAATAGCAATGGTTGGCAATTGCAAGACAATCTTAGCAATGGAACCATAGATGAAGTATAGAACTGCCTTGCGGTTTCGGAACATGGCCTGAAGCATAGGAGACAAGACCATATACAAGCCTAGGATAGTAGACTGCAAAACTGCAAAGACAAACAAGCCCATGGCCAGACTATCTGGCTTACCGTAAAAGACTGTATAAAGAGGCTCCCCTACCATGACCACTCCAACCGTTGCCGGTAGTAGAAATAAGAAGAGCATGGTGAGGCTATCTTGGACTAGGCGAGCCGCAGCTGGCAAGTCACCTTTTACATAGTTTTCCGTCAAAAGCGGCAAGCCGACACTCCCAATTGAAACTCCCACAGAGATTAAAATCATGGTAATTTTATTAGGATTGGCAGAGAAATAAGAAAACATGACAACCAAGTCTTCATTGCTGTAGTTAGTAAACCACTTCATACTATTGATAAAGCTCATCTGGTCTAAAATCTGGAAGAGCTGGATGGCTGATCCTGTCAGGATAAAGGGAATGGCTTCCTTGATCGTATCGACTAAGAGTCGCTTACTATTGATTTTATCCCGTGTTTCAAAGACTCTTTTAAGCAAACCTTCTTGGGCAAGGAAGTAGATCAAAACTGCAAAACTTGCCACCATCCCCACAAAGGCTGCAAAGGTCGATTGGGTAACTGCTGCTAGGTAGTCACCAGAACCCATCTTCATAATGAAGAAGGTTGCCATCAACATCCAGATAACACGAATCACCTGCTCAGCGATTTGACTCATAGCATAGGGTTTGAGGTTATTCATCCCTTGGAAGAAGCCTCGAATGACACTCATAGATGGGAAAATCAAGACCGCCCAAGCCAAGCTCTGCATGATGGGAATCAGGTCTTTCCCCACACCTGACAAATCTGCTAACCAAGGAGAAAAGAGATACAAGACCAAGGCAAAGACTAATCCCAAGCCCGTCATAAAGCTTAGGAAACTCCGAATCAAGGCAAAGCTATGCTCTTCTTCTCGCATGGTATTGTACTTAGCCACTTGTTTGGCGACCGCAACTGGGATACCCGCTGTCGAAATCAGCAAGAACCAGGCGTAAATATTGTAGCCCATGGTAAAGAGACCATTGGCCTTGGCAGCATAGGTCCCCATCCAGATATACCAGGGAATAATGTAGATAGCACCAAGGAGGCGACTAATAAAGTTACTAGCTGTTAGCCAAGCAGTCCCTCGCAACATCTGGGCTTGCTGGTGATTGTTTTCGTTAGACATAGCTTCCTCATTCAATTTTGATAACTAGGAAAAGTTCCTTATCTTCCATTATAAACTTTTCCTTGTTACTTGTAAAATTCGGGCTTGAAGTTTATAATAGAAAGTATGATTAAGATTGAAACCGTATTAGATATTTTAAAGAAAGATGGCCTTTTTCGCGAGATTATTGACCAAGGACATTACCACTACAACTACAGTGAAGTTGTTTTTGACAGCATCAGTTACGACAGCCGAAAAGTAAAAGAAGGGACTCTTTTTTTTGCCAAAGGTGCTGCCTTTAAAAAAGAATACCTCCTATCCGCTATAAGTCAGGGTTTAGCCTGGTACGTTGCCGAAAAGGACTACGAAGTCGGTATCCCCGTCATCATTGTGAACGATATCAAAAAAGCCATGAGTTTGATTGCTATGGAATTTTACGGCAATCCACAAGAAAAACTCAAAATTCTCGCTTTTACAGGGACAAAAGGAAAGACAACAGCTGCTTACTTTGCTTACCACATCCTATCTCAACGCTACCCAACAGCTCTCTTGTCAACTATGAACACAACTCTGGATGGCGAGACCTTCTTTAAATCTTCCTTCTCAACACCCGAAAATATCGATCTTTTCGACATGATGGCTCAGGCTGTTAAGAATGGAAGAACCCATCTTGTAATGGAAGTCTCTAGCCAAGCCTATCTTGTTCATCGAGTCTATGGCCTGACCTTTGATGTAGGTGTCTTTCTTAACATCACTCCTGACCATATCGGTCCGATTGAGCATCCTAGCTTTGAAGACTACTTCTACCACAAACGTCTCTTGATGAAAAATAGCCGAGCAGTTGTCATTAATAGCGACATGGACCACTTTTCTGTATTGAAAGAACAAGTGGAAGATCAAGAACATGACTTCTATGGTAGCCAGTCAAGTAACCAAATCGAGAACTCCAAAGCCTTTAGCTTTTCAGCTACAGGTAAACTCGCTGGTGATTATGATATCCAACTCATCGGCCACTTTAACCAAGAAAATGCAGTTGCTGCAGGACTTGCCTGTCTTCGTCTGGGTGCCAGTCTAGAGGACATCAAAAAAGGGATCGCTGCAACCCGCGTTCCTGGACGTATGGAAGTTCTCACTCAGAAAAATGGAGCCAAGGTCTTCATCGACTATGCCCACAATGGTGATAGTCTGAAAAAACTGATTTCTGTTGTTGAAACTCATCAAACTGGAAAGATTGCCCTGGTTCTCGGTTCGACTGGAAACAAGGGTGAAAGTCGTCGCAAAGACTTTGGACTCCTTCTCAATCAACATCCTGAGATTCAAGTCTTTCTAACTGCGGATGACCCCAACTATGAAGATCCAATGGCCATTGCAGAGGAAATCAGCAGCTATATCAGTCATCCTGTTGAAAAGATTGCCGATCGTGAAGAAGCCATCAAGGCGGCCATGGCCATCACAAATCAAGAACTCGATGCCGTAATTATTGCAGGTAAGGGAGCCGATTGCTACCAGATCGTCCACGGAAAGAAAGAAGACTATCCTGGAGACGCAGCTATCGCAGAACGTTATCTATAAAAAAATCAAGGGAAACATTCCCTTGATTTTTTTAGTCTTCTTTTTTAAATGAATTTTTAAGACCTTCAACGGCACCTTCTACAGCACCTTTAGCATCTTCAACAACTTCTTTTGCTTTGGCAATTGTTTTTTCTACAGTGCCTTCTGCTTCTGTCTTGCTATCACCAGTAACTTTCCCAAATCCTTCTTTGATAGCACCAGTTGCTTGATCCAATTTATTTTCAAGTGACATAGTTCTGTCTCCTTTGCTTTTAATACGATAAACGTTATCGCTTACATTCAGTTTATGCTTATTCTTTAGCAAAGTCAAACAATCTGCTCAAAATGTAGCAATTAAGGAAAATAGAAAGTCAACCGTTCCTTGTCGAAATCAACAATCAACTCATACTTCCCTTCTTCGTTTTGCACAACATAGCCCAAGACGACTAGACTCTCAACGAAAATATCACGACGTTTCTGTATCAGCTGGTCCTTTTTGAGAAATTTCAGTAAAAAAGTCGTCATATACTTGAGGGCGTACTCAGGATTAACATCTCCTAAAATAGCATAGAGTTCCTGCTGTTTTTCTGTCAAAGGATATTGATTCTTGACCTTGTAGAAATAGTTAGACAGGGTCATCTTTTCTCTAGCAAAATCTGTAGATTCGACTAAAATGGCAGCATTGGTTTGATTGCACAATTCCGTCTCAAAAGTTTTCTCCAGCAAGGCTTGATAAACTGGACTATCCTCTCTGACAAAAATTTCTTGGTCAAGGACCAGACTATCTATTGATTCTAGAAAAGGGAGATTGAGGGAATAGCGTTTATTTTCCCTTCGGATCAATCCTGCCTTTATATACTCTTCCATGAGTTTATCAACTGCCACATCTGGAAACTGGGCCTTGATTTCTCGGAGGATCACATCGTCATGCTGGTCCAGATAGTCCACCAAATCTATAAAAAATGGCTGCCGAGTCAAACGAGATGGATTAAAAATCTGAATCATGAAGATTCCTTTCTTTACATTCTAAAAGGGGGGATGCTGCTAGTTGACTAGGATTGGTCCCTGGTTGATTCAGAGGCACTGGAAGTTCGAGTTTCCTGTAGTATTCCCTCCAAAAATCACTGATCTCCTGCTCCCCGTCCCCAAATTTCATGGGAATAGTTTTAAAAATCGGGAGGATTTCAGCGATATACTGGGAGCAATAAAAGCCAGAACCATCTGGATAAAAAGAGGCATTATAGGGTGCACCCAAATGTTTGCTAGCTCTCTCCTTTACCAAGTCAGCTTCCAGCTCTGGATAGACATAAAGATCGTAAAGATGAGTTGGTTCAAAAAATTCAGCCGGTTCTTGACAAATGACACCAGCTTTCCCACTAGCATGGTAGATGAAACCGTCCAAAAAGATGGCTACATGACTATAGTTCCCAGTAGAAGCCTGGATAGCCTGCCCCATATCTGAAAGATCCTTCACAAAAATCAAATCACCATTTTCTAACATCTTTCTCTCCTAGAAAAAAAGGAGCCGAAACCCCTTTAGCTATATAGAAAACACCGTTTTCTATTTTGAAATAATACCCAAAATTTTAAGCATTAAAGCTTTCAGTCAACTGAGGCACCACTTGTTTCTTACGTGAAACAGCACCTGGAAGGAAAGCATGGTTGTTTTCAAGTTTGAAATTGAAAGCTGCTTCCACCTTATCTATGTTTGATCCAAGAGCCAGAATTTCAGAGTTTGAGTTGACGATGTCTGTAATCATCAAGACAAAATCTGAGTAGCCGTTTGCCGCATTAGCCGCTTGCATTGCTGCTTCGATTTCTGCTTGGCGTTCCAAGACTTCAGCAATATCAACAGTATTGACTTGGGCAACACGAACCTTATTTCCATTGAGTTCAAAGGTCTTAGCATCGATATCAATCAATTCTTCAGCAGATTTACTAGCCAAGTTTGTACCAGCTTTCAACATAGCAAGACCGTACTCTTCCAAGTTGACGCCTGCTAATTCAGCCAATTCAGGCGCAATGACTTTATCAGATGGGTGAGTTGTTGGAGATTTCAAAAGAAGAGTATCTGAAATCAAACCTGAAAGCATCAAACCTGCGATTTCTTTAGGAACAGCTACACCATGCTCTTTGAACATGCGATAAACGATAGAAGACGCTGATCCAACTGGTTCCAAACGCATGTAAAGTGGGCTGGCAGTTTCAAAATTAGCCACACGGTGGTGATCCACAACTCCGTAAACTTCTACTTCAGCGATATCTGACACTGACTGTTGGAATTCATTGTGGTCAGTCAAGATGACTTGCTCTGCACCTTCTGCTTTAGCAGATGTGATGACGCGTGGTGCTTCTACACCAAAATAGTTCAAAACGAAGGCTGTTTCTTCATTAGGAGTTCCAAGTGCTACTGCTTCTGTGTCCAATCCATAAGCCTCTTTTGCAAGGTAAGCAAAGGCTACAGATGACCCGATGGCATCTGAGTCTGGATTTTGGTGACCAAATACTAGAATCTTAGACATGATAATACCTCTTTAAATTTATTCATCTTATTGTAGCACTTTTTTCCTCTTTTGACAAAAGTAAGAGGAGCCAAAAGACTCCTCCTTAGACATCAATATCGTAGCTCTATAATTTCTGTAGTGGGTAAAACCACTGTAGGAATTATGGAGTCTATTTTTTTGTAGAAAAAAAGCCCCATAAGACCTATAATGAAAAAGTGACCAAACCCTCATTAGAAAGAATCTTATGAAACAATTAAATTTTATCACAAACATCCTTGGAATTAAAGACAAAAATATTATTATCTTAGATTATCTTGACGCTGGAACGCATAAAGAAGTCATTGCTAAGCTCGATTATCCTGCCTCTAAATGTAACAACTGTCAAGGACAAATGGCTAAATATGACTTTCAAAAAGAATCCAAAATCCCCTACCTCGAATGTGCTGGCTACAAGACTCTCATTCGATTGAAAAAACGCCGTTTCCGCTGTAAAAACTGCGGAAAAATAGCCGTCGCATAGACTTCCTTAGTCAAGAAGAATCACCAGATCGCAACCATCGTCAAACAGAGAATCACTCAAAAATTAATTGAGAAAGTCCCTATGACAGCTATCTCCGAAAGTTTATCTGTCTCCACTTCGACAGTCATTCGTCAGTTACATAAATTCAAATTTAAGACTGATCTTAACCACCTTCCAGAACACATGAGTTGGGATGAATATAGCTTCAAGAAGGGAAAGATGAGCTTTATTGCACAGGACTACGATACAAGAAAGATCCTAGCTATCTTAGATGGACGGACTCAAGCAACTATTCGCAATCATTTCCTGCGCTATTCCAGACAGGTCCGAAATAGCGTGAAAATCATTACGATGGATAGGTTCAGCCCTTACTATGCCTTAGCTAGACAACTTCGCTTTTGAATTTCTAGGCTCAGGCTGAAACAGTCTCCCAGACTGTTTCACTCCCAAATGCTAAAATCGTTCTCGATTGCTTTCATATTATCTAGCATCTCAGTCGAGCAATGAATCGCGTACGCATCCAAATTATGAATCAGCTTGATAGAAGATCACACGAATATAAAGCACTGAAACGTTACTGGAAACTCATTCAACAGGATAACTATACGCTGAGCAGTAAACGATTTTATCGTCCAACATTTCAGTTGCATTTAACCAATAAAGAGATTCTCGAAAAACTTCTCTCTTACTCTCAAGATCTTAGAGATCACTATGTACTCTATCAACTCTTACTGTTTCATTTTCAAGAGAAGCACGCTGATTATTTCTTTAAATTAATCAAGGAAACTATTCCTTCTGTCAATCCAATCTTCCAGACCATTTTTAGGACCTTTTTGAGAGATCAGGATAAGATCATTAATGCACTTGTACTTCCCTACTCAAACGCAAAACTTGAGGCCACAAATATCCTCATCAAAGTCATTAAGCGAAATGCTTTTGGCTTCCGGAACTTTGAAAACTTTAAAACGAGAATTCTCATCGCTTTGAATATCAAAAAGGAGAGAACCAATTTGGTCCTCTCCAGGTTGTAACTTTTTATCAACCCACTACAGTTGACAAAGAGCAGTATTTTTTTAGCCATTAAATCGAATTTTTTCATTCCTATCTGGAATAGCTGACCTCACTGGTTCCCAAGTGGAGCCCGTCCATTTTTCATATTGTCTGAAAACAAAAGGCAAACCATTTGCTCGTTCAACATCAAGCGAATCCATTAGGTGAAAGTGTAAATGAGGCTCCGTTGAATTACCAGAATGCCCAACTCTTGCAATCATCTGACCGCATTCAACTTTTTCTCCAAGTCCAACGAGAATAGAATCCTTCTTTAAATGGCAAAAGGCTGCATAAATACGGTCACTCCCTTTTAAAATCACATAATTTCCAGCAATAGATGCAAAGCCGTCTCTTTCTGAATTGAAAAAAAGCGAATTGCAAATGGCACCCAGCTGGTCATGAAACCAAGAGGCCTTTTGTCCGTCAGAAATGCTATTTTCGATAACAACTACTTGACCGGAAAAAGGAGCAAAGACAGGCTGGTTGAAACAATAATATCTTTCTAAAGAAACCCCTTTTATAAAATAGGCAATTTGACTACTATTATGTGTTACCCTCCTGCCATTCTTTTCTTTGCTTTGTATAAAATCAAAAGCATACCGAAGACCAAAACGATTGGTTCCATGACTAGGAATACGATAGGCAGGACTTACTTCTGTCAACCATTCCCCTCTCAAAGGAAAATCGATAATAAGTGTTTGTTTATTCATTACTTCACCCTCTATCTATCATTTATCTCCCTGCGATGTCCTACTTCAAGTGCTAAAATAACCATCTTATCATCTTGAATTTGACAAATAAGCCGATAGTCTCCAATTCGATAGCGCCATTCGTTAGCTCTATCCCCAGTTAAACCTTTTCCATGTTGTCTAGGATTATCTGTACCTTCTAGATTCTTATCAATCCATGCAAACAACAAACGTTGAATTTGTTTGTCTAACTTTTTAATTTGCTTCTGCGCTCTTTTAGAATAGTGAACATGATACATACTACAATCCTAATTCTTTCTTAAAATCAGCATGCGAAATCGTTTCAGGCTCTTCCTGGTAATCTTTATAAGCCTGATAGTAGAGTTTTAAGTCATATTCGTCCTCTATGGTACGTTTGAGTGACTTTTTAAACAAACTAGAAAGACTTTGACCAGTAAATTGAGCATAACTTTTAAAAAATTTTTCTTCTTCTTGATTTAATCTAACTGTCACTGTACTCATTTGTTTTCTCCTTATCTTTTGTATTACATTGTAGCACAAAAGATAATTCATATCAAATAAAACTATTTCAGCAACTTAGATAAAGTCGAACTTAGCATCATACATCCCTTCCAGCCCCAATATATCCTATGTTTATGAATCAAGCCTTCCTCAATTTCCATGACCTCAAGAATATTAATTTGTTCTCCATTATCTGTTATCCTTGGATACTCCCACATTAAAATGTCTCTATTCGTTAGATATTCACCCGTTCGGAACCACTTCACGAGTTCATTAGGACGACGTTTGGAACCTTCTTCTAAAAAATGACGAATAGCAGTTTTCCCTTCCAAAGCGCTGTTTGTTGTATCGAGAATAGCTGGCACTAAAGGGATTTCAAAAATAGCGTCCTCTGCATATAATGAAATCAATGCTTCTGTATCTCTTCCCTTAGCATATTCATGCCATTTTCATAAATTTCTTGAATAGCATTCATCTTTATCACCTCAATCCACTTTTTACACTAGAAAAAAATCGACTGAACTTAGCTAATTGATTTTTTTAGGCTCTTTATCAATCCACTACAGTTGACAAAGAGCCAATATCGTTAACTAGATTTAACTAGATTTTTCTCTTGATTTTCGGATAGAAATCGTTCTTTCTGTGGACGTTTCTTTCGTTTGAGGAGAGCCTCTGCAGACATGGCTTCTTCCTTGCTAGCAAAACCCTCTACATAGATGAGTTTGACTGGCAAGCGAGCTCGGGTATACTTGGCTCCCTTACCACTATTATGAACGGCAAGGCGTTTCTTAATATCTGTCGTGTAACCAGTATAGTAAGAACCGTCACGGCACTCCACCACATACATATAAGCCTTATGATCCATAGTAAATCTCTTGAATTTCTGACGTATAGGAACCATCATCATTGTGAACAATGAGTGGTGGCAAGACCTTGAAGCCACTCGTCGATCCATCCTTGATAGCTTCGATTAAAAGCATATTGGCCTCCTTTTCTCGTTTAGGATAGACAAATTGCAGGCGCTTAGGTGCCAAATTGTGGCGTTGAAGCATGTCTAGAATATCCAAAAGTCGATCTGGACGGTGAACCATGGCCAAACGCCCATTAGATTTGAGAATACTCTGGGCACTTCGGCAGATTTCTTCTAGGTTAGTCGCGATTTCGTGTCTTGCTAGAAGGTAGTGTTCACTCTTGTTCAGATTGGAATGCGGATCCACCTTGAAATAAGGCGGATTACACAAGATCATATCCACCTTACTTCCCTGAATGTGCGCAGGCATATTTTTCAAATCATCGCAGATGACCCGCATCTGTTCTTCCAGGCCATTCAACTGAACCGAACGCTCTGCCATATCCGCCAAGCGCTCCTGAATTTCTACAGATATTATCCGCGCCTGAGTACGTGAACTTGCAAAAAGTCCCACTGCACCATTTCCAGCACAAAAGTCCACAATTAAACCCCGTTTAGGGAATCGAGGAAAGCGTGACAAGAGAACACTATCCACCGAATAGCTAAACACTTCTCTATTTTGAATGATCTTGATATCTGTCGAAAAGAGCTGGTTGATGCGCTCTCCTGATTTTAATAATTGTTCTTCTTTCATACTTTCATTATATCAAATTATGTTAATAGTCCAAACAATTTAGATAATCGTATTTATGGCTTCTTCTTTAAATGTTCTAATGCCTCACGCGTCCAAACAGGCATCATACGTCCAAGTGGCGCAAAACCGTGCTTGATCCGATCATTTGAAAAACGTCTCCGTCTTGGCAATTGATGTTTTTCCTCTTCCAAGGTACGGATAGAAAGACTGGCCTTCCCAGTGTATTCGTCAAAATCCACCACCTGAACTTGGACTTCATCGCCAATTTTTAAAATGTCATAAATATTTTCAATAAATCCCGTCCGAATCTCCGAGATGTGAATCAGCCCTGTCACCCCTGTCTCTAACTCGACAAAGGCACCATAGGGCTGAATTCCTGTAATACGCCCAGTTAGCTTATCACCAATTTTCATTCTAGTCCTCAATTTCAATCGTTTCAATTACTACATCTTCAACTGGTTTGTCCATTGCACCAGTCTCAACAGCTGCAATGGCATCCAAGACCGCAAACGATTCTGCGTCTACCAATTGCCCGAAAACAGTATGGCGGCGGTCAAGGTGAGGAGTTCCACCTTGTTCTGCATAGATCTCAGCGATTGGTTCAGGCCAGCCACCACGCGCAATCTCTTTCTTAGAGTACGGCAAATGTTGGTTTTGAACGATAAAGAACTGGCTACCATTGGTATTTGGACCAGCATTGGCCATAGAAAGGGCACCACGGATATTGTAGAGTTCTTCTGAAAATTCATCTTCAAAAGAGTCGCCGTAGATTGACTCACCACCCATACCAGTACCAGTTGGATCTCCACCTTGGATCATAAAGTCCTTAATAATACGGTGGAAAATCACACCATCATAGTAACCGTCTTTTGACAGAGCAACAAAGTTAGCCACTGTTTTAGGGGCATGTTCAGGGAAGAGCTTGATACGCAAGTCTCCGTGATTTGTCTTAATGGTCGCAAGAGGACCTTCTACTGTTTCAATGTCTACTTGTGGGAAATGCAATTCTTTTTCTACCATACCAAATCCTTCTAAGGCATCAAAAATGCCATCTTCTTCTACTGTTTTTGTAATATAATCTGCTTTTTCTTTGATTTTTTCATGGGAAACTCCCATGGCAATACTGATTCCAGCATAATCAAAGAGTTCCAAGTCATTGAGACCATCCCCAAAGACCATAACATTCTCTGGTTTCAAGCCTAAATGGTCCACCACCGTGGCTACACCTGTGGCTTTGGATCCTGAAATAGGCACGATATCAGATGAATGTTCATGCCAACGCACCATGCGAAGTTTACCTGAGAGACTATCTGGTAGGTGCAAGTCATCCCCTTTTTCCTCAAAGGTCCACATCTGGTAAATGTCCGCTTTTTCATGAAAATCTGGATCCACATCCAAGTTTGGATAAATGGGATCAATAGCCTCACTGATCAGTTCTGTTCGCGTGGAGAGTTTGGCGTCATGACTACCAACCAGGCCGTACTCAATTCCCTCTTCCTTCGTCCAAGAGACATACTCCTCAACATCTAACTTCTCAATCTGATGCTGATAAATGACCTGGCCTTTTTTATCTTCTATATAGGCCCCATTTAGGGTTACAAAAAAGTCCGGCTTGAGCTCACGAATCTCTGGAACAACACCGAAAATACCACGTCCAGAGGCGATTCCTGTTAAAATTCCTTTTTCACGCAACTGTTTAAAAACAGTAGGAATTGTAGCTGGAATAAAACCTGTCTTTGACGTACGCAAGGTATCATCAATATCAAAAAAGACGATTTTAATCTTCTTTGCCTTGTATTTTAATTTCGCATCCATCTCTCTACCTCTTTTCCATCACTCTTTCCATTATACCATAAAGCTGATGAAATTCCTTTTTTGAAAAAAGATGAAAATCCTATCAAAAAGAGAGCTCGTAAAACTAGCCCTCTCTTTTCATCCTAGAACATCTCTAGAGCAATCATGGTAATCATCGTTGCATCATAGTAGTTGTCCAAAGGTAAATCTTGTGTGAAAATGTATTTATTTTGCTGAAGAAGTTTCAGATAGCCTTCTCCCTTGTCAGACGCATAGGTAATCGGTGCCAAGAAACTACCTGCCTGGTATTGATTGAGGGCAGTTCCATTCAAGTCATAACCAGCATAAATACGTTGCTCTTTCATAAAGAAATCCATCATCTTTTGAACGAGTTTTTGGCTTCTTTCATCCTGACTCTGAGACAAGTGATATGGCAAACGACAAGCGTTATAAGAATAAGCCCCATCGTATTGAGATTCGATAGTGTTGGTATCAACAAGACGCGCCCCTGACTTCTCAGCCCAGATAAAGTCTGGCAAGAGACCCGTATCAGAATGAGAACTGATTTGCTCCAATTGCCCAAGCATCTTATCCTTAACATCTAACCACTGTTTGTTTCCGGTCAGGTCATAGAAAGACTGGAAATAGTGAGGAAGAGTATCGGACGTCCGCATCAAGTAATAATAATCGGAATCCTTGTTTGCCCAGTTCCCTACTGTTAGGACCCCTGTCTCTTCATTATAATTGTATTTAAGGATATCATCCAAGATTTTTTTAGCTTGCGCTTGGTATTCCTGTGCTTTATCTGGCCACTGCTTGGCAGCTTCAATCAAAGAATAAGCGATATAGAGATCTCCATCAGTTGCATTTTGTTTCTCGACCGTTTCACTACCATTTGTGATCACTTGCTTCCAAGACATCAACTGCGTTCCCTCGATACGATGATTTTGGTAATAGCGATAAAGGCTTTCATAATCTGCTTGTGTTGCTTGCCCTTTTTGGGCTGCTAAAACCGTTATGAGCATGCCGTAACTCTGGGCTTCTGATAGAACTGTTGTTTCTTCAGAATCATTTGTCGTACGAACATAAGACTGATCGCCTTTTGTAACGAGAAACTGTTGGCTCCATTGGCTGTAAATTCGATTACGCATCTCAATTTTAGTCCTTCCTCTTGCTAAAAACAAGGCTAAACAAAAGATAGAAAGGATGAGCACAAACCAGACATATTTTAATTTATTCGTTTTCATAGAACCTCCTATCCTGCAAATCGTTTGGTTTTAACCCACTTGGTTTCTTTTCGTCGGAGTACTTTATCCAGCACGATTGAAGAAATGGAATCAATGGAAACAACGATAAACATCTGTGCATAAGTGAAATAGGCAGCCAAAGCCAACCAGATTTGTTTAGTCGTCGCTTGTCCAAACTGACTTGCCAATGCTGTCATAATTTGCATCAAATAAAGACCAATCATGAGTATCCAGTTGAAGAGCATAAGCTGGGCGATGTAGATATTGTCCGCATCAAAAGCGAACGGAACCCTGACATCTGGGAAGAAAAGATTAAGGCAGATCGCTAGCACATTCGCTAGGAAAATCAAATCCGATAGGACAATGGCAAAGTTAAACCAAAAGAAGACACATGAATAGTTAAAGACCTCTAGTTTGACACGCCAGTTTGCTCTGTCAAATAAATGCTTAAAGTTTGAGAGAACAACTTCGTAGTTTCCTTTAGCCCAACGTTTTCGTTGCATATAGTAACTCTTTAAAGTCTCAGGTTCTTGTTGGAAAGCCTCTGAGTTATAAGCAAGGGCGATCAATTTACCACTCTGCATGATTTTGAAGGAAATATCGGTATCCTCAGTTAAGGCACCATTTTTCCAACCACCGATACTCTTTACAAAGTCGGTTTGAATGATAAAGTTGGTTCCTGGGATACGCCCAATTTTAAAGAGATGCCACATCCCAACGTGGTGCACGCGCTGAGTAACAACGATCTCTTGGTTGATACAACGAGTCAAGAAATTTTGGTTGGCGTTTCGAGTCTTGTTGCGGCCAAAAGATGCCACATGACGTTCTGGATCCTTCATAACTTCTTTGACAAGGAAATAAAGAGCATTTTTTTCAGGCATGGCATCTGCATCATAAACACAGATGTATTCGCCTGTTGCCATCTCCAAAGCATCGTTTAGAACGCCCGCTTTTCCTCCCGTACCAGTACGGTCGATAATGGTTAGATTTCTTCCTGCATATTCAGGCATGGCTTGTACAGACAAACATTCTGCATAGGTGTTATCCGAACAGTTATCCGCAAACAAGAGCAACTCCACACGGTCGTGAGGATAGTTCATATCCAAGATAGCTTTTGCCGTTTGGGCAATAACCACATCCTCATTATGGGCAGGAACAACAATCGTTACCTTAGGATAATAAGGTAGAGGCGAAGTGTCTACACGAAAATCACTGTGTTTAAACCAAAAGTGTACTGCCGAAAAGAGAATTACCAAGCCCCATGCTAGAGAAATCCAAATTGTAAGCAAGGTAAAAATCATTAACATTTGACTAATCATGATTCACCGCCTTAAAATTTTTGTTTACTCGATGGTAAAGAATATTGTATGCAATAAATAGTATGATAAAACAAATGCCAAAGGCGAGACTGAGTCCCAAAGCAATACCAAAAAATAGTTCGGTTAAAGTCATGTTCCCCTCCTAATATTCCACAATTACATCTGTCTCTAGTTGACGTTTGAGATGACTGGCGACATCCGCGTAGTCTTGGTATTTATCTTTATTATCAGAGTTAATCACCAAATAGCCTGTTTGGAACTGAATTCCTTGATTGCCATCTTCTCCATGAAAAACTAAACTGCTCAGTTTCTCCTGCAAACCATTCAAATAAAGTTCCTTCAAAGAATGTTGGCTTTTACTGGATAGAACGAGAAAATTACCATCCGAAACGTAATAGAGTTTATCATTGTAGCTCAATTCCTGAGCAATTACCTCTTGAATGCTACTGAGCATCTGGTTATGTTCTTTCGGTTTAATCTGGAAGAACAAATCTTCATGTGCCCAATGAATCAATAGAGATTGAACCGTAACATCACTTTGTTCAGTGACCATCGCTTGGTAATCTGCTCGCGCTTCGTCTTCCTGTTCTTGTACCTTTGAGGCCACCTTGAAGAAATAATAACGAACCTTAAGTAGAATCCCAATCAAAAGAGGAAAACTGATTAATAAAAAGACCAGTTGAATGATCGGGATATAAACCACACCCGCAACCAAAACGATAAGTCCAAAACCAAATGCTAAGATAAGGGTCCAAGTAAGCAAAAGGTCAGATAATACCAACACTGCAAACAAGGCTAAAGCTAAAAAAAAGATTTGTTCTAAAATGATTGCTCGAGCATACAAAAAACAAAGCACCAAAAGAATGACCTCACAAGCAAGCAAAGCCATAAGCCAGTTTTTAAATTGACTCCAATTTTTCATTTTATCTTATTTCCCCCCTTTGAATTCCGATACAGAAGTCGCTGCCCCAAAGTACTGTTGAATGGATTGTACGATTCGTTCAGAGGCTCTTCCATCTCCATAAGGATTTGGTGCCTGAGACATTTGTCTATAAAGAGTTTCATCTGTTAAGAGTGCTGCCATAGCGTCTTTGACACGTACTGGATCCGTACCAACTAGCTTCAACGTACCTGCTCTTACTCCTTCTGGACGTTCCGTTGTGTCACGAAGGACAAGGACAGGTTTGCCGAGAGAAGGCGCCTCTTCCTGAACACCTCCAGAGTCAGTCATGATAAAATAGCTTCTTGAAGCCAAATTATGAAAATCAAGTACATCTAAAGGCTCAATCAAGTGAATACGATCGTGACCAGCTAAGATATCTTTTGCTGCTTCTTGCACAGCAGGGCTAAGGTGAACAGGATAAACAACTTCAATTTCCTGATGAAGATCAACCATCTCACGTAAAGCTGTAAAGACATTTCTCATTGGTTGACCTTGATTCTCACGACGGTGCATGGTTACCAATACAAGTTTCTTATCTGGATCCAATTGATCTAGAACATCATGATAGTAATCCGATTGAACGGTTAGTTTCAAGGCATCAATGGCTGTATTTCCCGTAATGACAATAGCAGACTCAGGGTGATTTTCCTTGAGGAGATTTTCTTTACTCTCACTAGTTGGAGCAAAATAAAGATCCGCTAGGTTATCAGTCATCTGACGATTCATTTCTTCTGGGAAAGGAGAATACTTATCAAAGGTCCTTAGACCAGCTTCAACGTGGCCGATACGTACCTGATTATAGAAAGCAACTAAACTTGCTGCAAAAGTTGTTGTTGTATCTCCATGAACAAGAATCATATCTGGAAGTTCTTGCTTAACAACTGGATCAAACTTTTCTAAAATTTTTCCAGTAATATCTAAAAGGGATTGATTTTTCCCCATAATATCCAGGTCATAATGCGGCTCGATGCTAAAAGTTTCAAGAACTTGATCTAGCATTTGACGATGCTGAGCTGTCACAACTGTGATCGTCTCAATGCTGTCACTATGTTTTTGCAATTCTAACACTAAAGGGGCCATTTTAATAGCTTCTGGTCGTGTTCCAAAAACAACCATCACTTTCAGTTTCTTCATTATGCTATCCTTCTACTATAATAAAATTTGACACATCAGATTAATCTTTATATCGAATTATTGTGCAAATCAATTAATTTGATTATCTTAATTATTTTACCGTCAATTAATTTATATGTCAAATTTTTTCCAAATTATATTATTGCATTTAATTTAATTTTAACAATTTGTAACCTTTTTGTAACAATATTATTTACAACCTTTAAAAAGCCTTATTTTAGGAAATTTTAAGACTTTTCAAAAGAATCCGTATTTAAAAAAACTAAACCTTATATGTTTTTTTCGATATTTATTTTTATCTTGATAATTCAAACAATTATATTTTACCACTTTGAGGAATAAATCAAACAATTTCAAACAAAAAAATCCCTTTTTCGAATGAAAAAGGGACTGTGATTGTTGTTTACTATATTTAAAATTTAAACCTTATAAAATCTGTCTTAAAACAAATTTTTCGACAGATACAAAACAAGGTCACCGATATCTTCACACACCGCATTCATGGCCGGTTGATGGTTCTGATACCAAACACCCGTCCCATCTGGAATATAGCCTCGTTTGATGTACAATCTCTGGGCAGGTCCATACCCTGAATGGAGCCCAACACCAAGGGTCACCTTATCCGATATGAGCCTAACTCGTTTTTCTGATTCTTCCAGCAAGAGATTTCCAATACCTTGATTTTGAAAATGTTCAAAGACATTGAAATCTGAAAGTTCTGGAGCCATTCCAGCAAAGGGACCCTGCTTAGCATCGGGTAAAATCGTAATGTAACCCGCTACAGCACCCTCAACCTCTGCAACTAAGACTTCTCTCTCCCCACTTTCTTGCTCCTTAAAGTATCGAGTTAAAATCTCCTCTCTACTTGGCCAACCTTGGCTGATAAAACCTCGAGATAGATCTTTAATGTCAGATTCTTGCATTTTTCTAATTGAACATATCGTCTTCATAAGTTGCTCCTTTATAGCTTTCTCCTACCATTATAGCACGATAATAAAGATTAAAAGAAGAAACCTAGTAAGACAAAAGAATCTTACTAGGTCAACAGGGAATCCTTTCTAACAAAGTCCCATAAAAATCTGAAAAAGAGGTCCACCCGGACCTGAAAAAAAGACCCGTAAGGGTCTTAATTCGCTTTCTTATTTCCGAGCTCATGAAAAAGAGGTCCACTGGACCTCAACTCGCTCTCTCATTTCCATGCTCGTGAAAAAAAGACCCGTAAGGGTCTTAATTCGCTTTCTTATTTTCAAGCTCATGAAAAAGAGGTCCACTGGACCTCAACTCGCTCTCTCATTTCCATGCTCGTGAAAAAAAGACCCGTAAGGGTCTTTTCTTTAATCTTCGTTTACGAAAGGCATCAAAGCCATTACGCGTGCGCGTTTGATAGCTGTTGTTACTTTACGTTGGTTTTTAGCTGAAGTTCCTGTTACACGACGAGGAAGGATTTTCCCACGTTCTGAAACGAAACGGCTAAGAAGCTCAGTATCTTTATAATCAACATATTCAATTTTGTTTGCTGCGATGTAATCAACTTTTTTACGGCGTTTGAATCCGCCACGACGTTGTTGAGCCATGTTTTTTCTCCTTTATAGTATTAATTGTCCATTAGAATGGTAAATCATCATCTGAAATGTCCAATGGATTTGTTGCTCCAAATGGATTTTCAGAACGTGAAAAGTCTGGTACTGGGTTTGCAGGTGCTGATTGACCAGCAGTTGGTGCAGAATAAGCTCCACCTGAATGTCCTTCACGCACTCCGCGGCTTTCCAACATTTGGAAATTCTCAGCCACGACTTCTGTTACGTAGACACGTTGTCCTTGCTGGTTATCGTAACTACGAGTCTGGATACGGCCTGTGATCCCGATAAGAGAGCCTTTTTTAGCCCAGTTAGCAAGATTTTCAGCCTGTTGGCGCCACATAACGACATTGATGAAATCAGCCTCACGTTCGCCATTTTGACTCTTAAATGTACGGTTTACTGCAAGAGTAAAAGTCGCAACTGCTACATTTGATGGGGTATAACGCAACTCAGCGTCACGTGTCATACGCCCTACAAGTACAACATTGTTAATCATAATTTACCTTCTTACGCGTCAAGTTTGACGATCATGTGACGAAGAATGTCAGCGTTGATTTTTGAAAGACGGTCAAACTCTTTAAGAGCTACGTCGTCGTTTGCTTCAACGTTAACGATGTGGTAAAGTCCTTCACGGAAATCTTGGATTTCGTATGCAAGACGACGTTTTTCCCATGATTTTGATTCAACAACAGTTGCACCGTTGTCAGTCAAGATAGAGTCAAAACGTGCTACCAAAGCGTTTTTCGCTTCTTCTTCAATGTTTGGACGAATGATATAAAGAATTTCGTATTTAGCCATTGATATGTTCCTCCTTTTGGTCTAATGACCCCTAGTCTTTGCAAGGGGTAAGTGAGGTTTGCTCACAATAAACTATTATACTAGAAAAACTGATAGATAGCAAGATAAAAGTGAAAAAAGAAGATGAAAATATCTTCTTTTTACTAGTTTATGGTTTGATACGGTGCAACATACGTGGGAATGGAATGGCTTCACGGATATGTTTGGTTCCAGCTGCGAAGGTTACCATACGTTCGATACCGATACCAAATCCTCCGTGTGGAACTGTGCCGTATTTACGAAGGTCAAGGTAAAATTCATATTCTGTACGATCCATGCCCAGTTCTTCCATTTTAGCTACAAGAGCATCGTAGTCTTCCTCACGCATAGAACCACCGATGATTTCTCCATATCCTTCTGGTGCAAGCAAGTCTGCACAAAGTACGCGCTCTGGATTTCCAGGAACTGGTTTCATGTAGAAGGCCTTGATAGCTGCTGGGTAGTTCATGACAAATGTTGGCACACCAAAGTGGTTTGAAATCCATGTTTCGTGTGGTGAACCAAAGTCATCGCCATGCTCAAGATGCTCGTAGTCAGCATCTTCATCATTTTCATGCTCTTGCAAAAGGTCAATGGCTTGATCGTAAGTGATGCGTTTGAACGGCTCTGCAATGTAGCGTTTCAAGAGATCTGTATCACGTTCCAAGGTTTCCAAGGCTTGAGGCGCACGATCAAGAACACCTTGAAGAAGGGCTTTAACATAAGCTTCTTGCAAGTCAAGTGACTCATCGTGTGTCAAGTAGGAGTACTCCGCATCCATCATCCAGAACTCAGTCAAGTGACGACGCGTTTTTGATTTTTCAGCACGGAATACTGGACCAAAGTCAAATACACGACCAAGAGCCATAGCCCCTGCTTCTAGGTAAAGCTGACCTGATTGGCTCAAGTAGGCTGGTGTTCCAAAGTAGTCTGTTTCAAAGAGTTCTGTTGAATCTTCTGCTGCATTTCCTGAAAGGATTGGGCTATCAAACTTCATGAAGCCGTTCTTATCGAAAAACTCATAAGTTGCATAGATGATAGCGTTACGGATTTGCATCACCGCTACTTGCTTACGAGAGCGGAGCCACAAGTGACGGTTGTCCATCAAGAAGTCTGTTCCGTGTTCTTTTGGTGTGATTGGGTAGTCTTGAGATTCACCAATCACTTCGATGTCTGTAATATCCAACTCATAGCCAAACTTAGAACGTTCGTCTTCTTTGACAATCCCTGTCACATAAACAGACGTTTCTTGGCTTAGGCGTTTGATGACATCAAACTTCTCAAGTCCCACTTCTTCACCAAATTTTTCTACAAAGTTTGGTTTAAAGGCTACACCTTGGAAGAAGGCTGTTCCATCACGCAATTGCAAGAAGGCAATTTTCCCTTTTCCAGATTTGTTGGCAACCCAGGCCCCGATGGTCACTTCTTGACCAACGTAGTCTTTTACATCGATAATTGTTACACGTTTTGTCATAATCTATCTTCCTTTTTTCGTTTAACTTGTCCGAAGACATCATTACCCACTATTTTACCATAAATAGACTGTGATAGCTAGGTTCTACTAGAGAAAAATCGCGAGATTTTCGTTACAAAAAATCTTCGCTAAAAAGACGAAGATTCTAAGTTTTATTTTTCCATAAATTGATGCAAACGACGAATAGCTTCTTTTAATGTATCCAAGTCTGTGGCATAGCTGAGACGAACATTTTCTGGTGCTCCAAATCCAGCTCCTGTAATCAAGGCAAGTCCGACTTCTTCGAGAATAGCTGTTGCAAACTCTGTCACATCGGTATAACCCTTCATTTCCATCGCTTTTTTAACATTTGGGAAGAGATAGAAGGCACCTTGGGGCTTGACAACTTCAAAACCTGGGACTTGGCACAAGAGTGGATAAATGGTATTCAAACGTTCTTCAAAGGCTTGGCGCATGGTTTCAACAGAGTCTTGCGGTCCAGTTAGGGCTTCAATGGTAGCATATTGAGATACAGCAGTCAGGTTGGAGGTCGTTTGTCCTGTCAATTTGCTCATAGCAGCGATAATTGCAGGATTTCCCACAGCATAACCTACCCGCCAACCAGTCATGGCATAGGCCTTAGATACACCGTTAATTACAATGGTTTGCTTGCGAATGGCTTCTGACAAACTAGAAATTGGAACAAATTCGTTCCCGTTATAAACCAGACGTCCATAAATATCATCTGCTAAGATAAGGACATCATGCGCAACAGCCCAATTTCCAATAGCCATGAGTTCCTCACGAGAGTAAATCATACCGGTCGGATTCGATGGCGAATTGAGAACCAAGACCTTGGTTTTATCTGTTCGGGCTGCTTCTAGCTGCTCTACTGTTACTTTAAAGTGATTATCTTCCTTGGCCTGGACAAAGACTGGCACACCTTCTGCCATCTTGACCTGGTCTCCATAGCTGACCCAGTATGGTGTAGGGATGATGACTTCATCACCTGGATTGACCACAGCCATAAAGAAGGTGTAGAGAGAGAACTTGGCACCAGTGGCAAAAGTAACTTCGTTGGCTGCTACGGAATACCCATAGTGGCGTTCAAAATAGGTATTAACCGCCGCTTTTAACTCTGGTAGGCCTGAAGCAACTGTATAGAAGGAAGCTCGTCCATCTCGAATCGCTTCTACCGCTGCCTCCTGAATATTTTCAGGAGTATGAAAATCAGGCTGTCCCAAGGTTAAGAAAAGAACATCCTTTCCCTGAGCTTTTAATGCTTTGGCTCTTGCATCACTAGCTAGAGTGACGCTTTCTTCCATTTCTAGTACACGTTTGGATAGTTTCATATGCCCTCCTTATTGGATCACTGCTCCTGTTTCAAAGTCAACCAGATAGTACTGGTTTCCTGACTTAACTTCCCAAATCGGCTTGTCCTGATAGCGACCAAAAGTAATCTTGTCAATGTCGCTAGCTCCTTTTTCCCTCGAAATCGTCACTGCCTTGTCTTGAGAAATCCCCTTATCAAGCTGATAAACATAAATCTTGTGGTCATTCTTTTCAATCAGTACGGCAATGGCCTCTTGCTTTTTATTATGTCCCAGAACACTGTAATAGCCCTCTAGACCATTGTAGAAATCAACCTGATCTGCCTTTTCCAATTCTGCATACTGCTTGGCCAGTTTTTCTCCCTCAAGTCTAGCATCTTGATAGG
Organism: Streptococcus sp. 27098_8_51; assembly: GCF_041432205.1. Lineage (GTDB taxonomy): Bacteria > Bacillota > Bacilli > Lactobacillales > Streptococcaceae > Streptococcus. The sequence continues at coordinate 4,450 of NZ_JAPVZE010000007.1, read as the reverse complement.
GTTTCATGCTGAGTGATATCAGATAAAGGAATGAAGTCGTCATGACTAGTACTACCAGAGCAATGCCGATTCCATATTGTATAAGTAGCTTGTTTTTTGCTTTTTTCTGTCTTAGTTTCACTCGTCTATTTTACCATCTCTCCTTCTTTATTACAAGTGAAGACGGGAACATTCTAAGATTCTTTTCCTATAAAATGTAAGTTCTTGTTTTTCTCTCTCATTATTGATAAAATAGCCTTATGAAACAATATTTGAAAGAGAAAATTTCCGATAATCAATTAGACTTAAAAACAGCTATCGTCCTCAATAAAGCCATACGAACTTTTAAACCTTATGAAGCCAAAGCTGCTAAAGAACACGGGCTAACACCCACCCAATTTTCAGTTTTGGAAACCCTCTATAGCAAGGGGGAACTACGCATTCAGGATTTGATTGAAAAAATGTTAGCCACTTCTGGAAACATGACTGTCGTCATTCGAAATATGGTTCGAGATGGGTGGATTTCTAGAACTTGCGACCCCAAGGATCGTCGATCCTTTTTCCTGAAATTAACACCTGCAGGACGCAGAAAAATCGAAGAGGTTCTTCCTGACCATATCGATTCTATCGTAGAAGCACTCAGCATCTTGGAAGATGGCGAAAAGGAAGACTTAATCCGCATTTTAAAAAAATTTAAAAATTTGTGAGCAAAATTATTGCTAATTAGTATTATTTGTTGTAACATAGATGGTAACAAAAGAGTTCGCTCTTTGAATTTTAAACTAAAGGAGACACATCATGTCTAAAAAAGTATTATTTATCGTCGGTTCACTACGCCAAGGTTCTTTCAACCACCAAATGGCCCTCGAAGCTGAAAAAGCACTTGCTGGAAAAGCGGAAGTTAGCTATCTTGATTACTCAGCTGTTCCTCTCTTCAGCCAAGATTTGGAAGTTCCAACTCATCCAGCTGTAGCTGCTGCTCGTGAAGCAGTCCTTGCTGCGGATGCGATCTGGATCTTCTCTCCAGTCTACAACTTCTCTATCCCTGGAACAGTGAAAAACTTGCTTGACTGGCTCTCTCGTGCCCTTGACTTGTCTGATACACGTGGCGCTTCTGCCCTCCAAGACAAGTTTATTACTGTCTCTTCTGTAGCCAATGCCGGTCACGATCAACTCTTTGCTATTTATAAAGACCTCTTGCCATTTATCCGTACACAAGTCGTTGGTGACTTTACAGCTGCTCGTGTCAATGACTCTGCTTGGGCAGATGGAAAATTGGTGTTAGAAGAAGCAACTGCTTCATCACTTGCAAAACAAGCGGACGACCTTCTTGCAGCCATCAACTAATCCAGCAAAAACCAGCTCGAATGAGCTGGTTTTATGCTTGTTTCACAAAGACGAGTTCTAAATCACTTGATAAATCAGGTCGGTAGTCAAAGCCGGCAAAGCGGAGCTTGCGAGCTTGTTTGACTGTATGGACTTGCCCCTCTATCAAGGCGGTCAAAAAGGCGCCACGGGCTTTTTTTGAAATGGTTGAGTGGATTTTCAGCTGACCTGCCTTGTCCTCCATAAATTTGAAGGTCACCATCTTTTCTCTGATTTCCTTCGAAAATACGGTTTCAAACTCTGATGATAGGAGTGAGAATATCAAATTCTCATCCTGAAGTGCCTCATCATAGGCTGACTTCCAATGACTCTTTAAAGTCTTACCAGCAACTTTTAACTTCATCAAAAAGTCCAAACGGTGAGGAGCCATGGGCGACAAGGCGGGGACAACACCGTATAAAGCCGAGGTAATTAGGACATGATTTTCAAGATAGGTTTGTTCAGCTTCGGTTAACCCATTTCGTTTGATGTGACGATACATGAGACCATCGAAAAGTTTCAAGGCTGGATAATGTTTAGCCCTGTGTTCTTTTAAAGCTTGAATATGGCCGTACTCTTCTTCTGCTTTCTCGACAGATACCTTATAAAAAGTCTCTAATTCACTAGCTGAATAATTCGCCAGTGAGTAAAGGACTGCCTGACTTTCTTCCCTCAAAGGGAGCGCTTCGATACAAGGATGGTCTGTGTTCATTTCTTTTGCTGTTGGGATTAAAATTTTCATATTGTTAGTGTAGCATATTTTTCAACCACAACCAAGAATTTCATCTTAAAAACCTCGGTTCATACCGAGGTTTCTCTGTTTATTTTGGCCATCCTAACCAGATAGCCACGAGAACAAAGGCTGTGCCAGCTAAGCTTGTTAAGATAGATAAGAATTTATCTTTTTTCTCCTTGAACTGAGAAAACCTATTTTTATACTCAATGAAAATCAAAGAGCAAACTAGGAAGCTAGCCGCAGGCAGTACTTGAGTACGGCAAGGCGACGCTGATGTAGTTTGAAGAGATTTTCGAAGAGTATTATTGTACGTTAAAGGTTTTGAGGTAATTATCTTTTCCAACTTGACCTTCAAAGGATTGCCCATTTTCAAGGTAAGGAAGGTCGTCTGACACGGAAGCCTTGACCTTATAAATCTTGCCATCAACTTTAAAGAAATAGACGGTATCCCCCTTGATGACAGCTGATTTAAGATCTGAAACCACTCCCTTGATGTTTTCTACCGTTTCATTATCCAGCTCGAGGTCGTTTTTATTGGCATACTTGCTGAGGAGTTCATCTACCGTAGTTGCTACGATAACATTTTGATACTCCACGGCATCGACCAATGCATACTCCTTGACCAAGCCTGCGTTATCTTTCAAGCCCATGATATAAAGAGGCTTGTCATTGAGATTGACAAGAATAGGGAAGGTAGCCTTGTAGGCCTTCTCTTGCACTGCTCCCTCTGCAGAAGCACGGGCTGATTCTTCGGTTGCTGATGCTAGATTGTACTTGGTGATTTCACCAGTGCGCATATTTTCAAGGATAAATCCTAGATTACTTTCGTCAGCGTTGGCTGAAGTCACCCCAGTGTAGAGATAAATGTCATTTCCGATAGAAAGATAGTTATAGCCTTCTGTCGTTTGGGTAACGTTTTTCTTAGAAATCAAGGCATTCCAGAAGCCGTCTTTATACTTACCGTTGTAGTTGATTTGTTCGATGGTTTCTTCTGCTGGATAGACACGATCCACCCATTCTGGGACTTCATCCAAGCTGTATTCCTTGGTTTCTCCATTGGTGGCGTCTAAGATAATAACAGACGAAGGACGAGGGACTCCTAGACCAAACTGTTTTTGATAAACGGTTGCTACATAGTAAGGATTGCCTTCATCATCCACCTCAAAGGAAGGCGTTTTAAAAATCTTGGTTGGGTACTTGATCCGAAGATGACGTTTGACGTCTCGGTTAAAATACTCAGAGTCTGAATACTTCATTGGCGTTTTTAAATCCACCAATTCCGCATTTCCTGTCACCATATCAACCTTGATATACTCGCCAATTCCCTTGGACTGATTATTAAACCATTTGATCGGGTCGGCATACTCCAAAGGTGTAACCCGATAGGGCTTGCCATCAACCGTCAACTGGGTATAAGTATCTGCTGCTACGTACTGGGAGACCTTATCCGTCAGAGAGCCTAGATAACGGTCTCCAATCTTTTCGGCGGTACTCCGATCTAGGATTGGAACCTTGCTGGTATCACTCTTGGGAAAATCTTTAAAATCTTTTTCTGTGATAGATACCACATTAGCATAATTTTTTGCTTGGAAAAAGCTAGAGGTTACCAGGCTTACCAGACCAGCAAGGGCAAAGATGATACCTGCAGCCAGAAACAATCCTCTACTAAGTTTGGTAAAAAGGAATCCTTCTAGATTGAGATCTTTGGTAGCCTTGCCATGGCGTAGGTGAACAGTTTTGAGGAGATTGGTATCCTTGCGGAAACTAAACAAAATCCCCATCACCACCAGATGCCCACAAAGAAAGAAGATGAATTCCCAACTAGTCAGATTGAAGGGTGGTAAAAAGATATACCAAGTCGTTGCGATAAAAACAAGTTCAAATAGTATGCGTTTCATCTGAATTCCTCCTAAATAATCCGTCCTTCCAAATGATCCAGTTCATGTTGGCAGATCTGAGCCGGAAAACCTGTTAACATAATGGTCTGTTCCTGCCACTTGCTATCACGATAGGAAACCGTAATCGTTTCATAACGAGTTGTTGGTCGCACCCCAGTCAAAGACAAACAACCTTCCTCTGTCTCGTAAGGTCCTTTATAGGAAAGGAGAATGGGATTAAACATGACCATGGGAACCAAGCCAAGATTAAAGATAATGACACGCTTCTGCACACCAATCATATTGGCTGCCAGACCGACACAGGTCTCACGATTAGCCAGCAGGGTATCCTGCAAATCCTTAGCCAGATAAAGGTCTTCCTGACTTGCAGATTTCGAGACCTGCGACAAGAATAAGACATCTCGAACAATCTTCTTTTCCATTCTCTTTCACTCCTTGCTATTTTACTTTATTATAGCACAAAAGAGGATAA
>NZ_JAPVZE010000006.1:0-75914 GCF_041432205.1 Streptococcus sp. 27098_8_51 | reverse complement strand
CTTCTCATAAACGTGTTCTGTGTCGCCGTTTGGAAGTTTCTTAGTCTCTACGAAGCGGTAACCTGGAATGTCCTTCTTAGGTTGTTCACCATCTTCGCTTGGATAACCTGGAATTTCATTGCCTTCCTTATCCTTATGACTAGTCTTCACTTTTTCGTAGACATGTTCTGTGTCCCCGTTTGGAAGTTTCTTAGTCTCTACGAAGCGGTAACCTGGAATATCTTTCTTAGGTTGTTCACCGTCTTCGCTTGGATAACCTGGAATTTCATTCCCTTCTTTATCCTTGTGACTAGTCTTCACTTTTTCGTAGACATGTTCTGTGTCGCCGTTTGGAAGTTTCTTAGTCTCTACGAAGCGGTAGCCTGGAATATCTTTCTTAGGTTGTTCACCGTCTTCGGTTGGGTGGCCTGGAATTTCATTGCCTTCCTTATCCTTGTGACTGGTCTTAACCTTCTCATAAACGTGGACCACATTGCCTTTTTCATCAACCTTAGTTTCAACAATTTTATATCCTGGAATATCTTTCTTAGGTTGCGAACCATCTTCGCTTGGATAACCTGGAATTTCATTGCCTTCCTTATCCTTATGACTAGTCTTAACCTTCTCATAAATGTGTTCTGTGTCACCGTTTGGAAGTTTCTTGGTCTCTACGAAACGGTAACCTGGAATATCTTTCTTCGGTTGTTCACCGTCTTCGCTTGGATAACCTGGAATTTCATTGCCTTCCTTATCCTTATGACTAGTCTTAACCTTCTCATAAACGTGTTCTGTGTCGCCGTTTGGAAGTTTCTTAGTCTCTACGAAGCGGTAACCTGGAATATCTTTCTTAGGTTGTTCACCATCTTCGGTTGGAATTAATGTATTCCCCTTAGTATCTACAAATGAAGTAATTGGACGTACAGTTGGAGTGTATTTTGCAGTTATTTCTGTTCCGTTCTTATCAACTCGTTTGACTGTAACTCCTGAAGCCTTCCCAACAAAGTCTTTTTCTGGTGTGAAAGTTACCACACCATTTTCATCAATGGTATAAGTTCCTTCTCCCGGAACGACTTTCTTAGTTGTCCCATCATCAAAGGTTGGTTTGACATTTTCATCAATTTCTACAGTTTTCTCCACACCATTTACTGTAACTTTACCACCTGTAAAAGTTGGTGTACCGTGTTGTGTTTGTCCTTTTGGACCTTCGGATTCAGCATCTGTAGAAGTTGGTTTAACAGGTATTACAGTTGGAGTATACGTTGCTGTAGCAGTTGCTGTAATATCAGTATCATTAGCATCTTTTCCTAATTTTGCAGTAAGTGAAACTGTGACAGGTGTAGCTGTACCGGTAAATGTCTTCAATGGAACAAAAGTTACTTCGCCTGTTTCATTATCAATTGAGTAGGTACCCTGACCATCAATTGTTAGAGTATCAACAAATCCACCTGTTTTTGGATCTACTAACTTAGCAGGTGAAGAAGCACTTGGTTTTACTGGTGATCCATCTCCAACAGATGTAAAGGTTGGAGTTTCTTTTTGAGTAGCACCTTGAATATCAGTTGAAGTCACATTATGTCCTTCAATCGTATCAGTCACTGTAATATGGTAGGTTGTTGTAGCGGTTGATGAATCAACTCCATGATCAACTCCCGACTCAGTTCCACCGATTGTTGCTTCAGTAGTGTAATTTCCATTACTATCAATAACATCAATCTTAACAGTATATACTCCTACTTCATTTAAGCTATATCCACTAGCAATATTGTAGTTATTTGCATCTTGTTTAGTATCAAATACTTTTTGAACTCCTGAAGGCGAAGTTACTGTGATTCGAGTGATATAGGTAGTTTTTCCATATTTAGCATCTTCAGAGTCTGAGATGCTTACTGCAGCTTTTGCTTCATTACGAAGGTCGACAGCTGTACCTTTTGTTGAAGTATAATCTTGTGAAGTTGCTGTTGGTTTTGTATTTACAACCGTTGCCACATCCGTATTTGTGGCAATAGTCCCTCTAATAATACCACCAAATCCTGACTTAGTATGAACTTCCCAAGAGTCATTTCCAAGCTTAGTAGCAGTCACTTCCGTTCCATCAGATGACGCCCAGGTATTTGAATGTTTATCGTAAGTGACAGTTACTGACATTCCATCCCCTACCTGATTAGTATTCTTAGAAACATAAATCGTTTCTGGACGAGTTGGTGTTTCTACACTTGTCACTTTCCCAGTGCTATCAAGCTGTCGAATGTACTCATAGATATAAAATTTCATACCACCGTCTTGCTGAGCTTCTGTGTACACTTGACGTTTAGTCCATCTTGTCGTACCATCACCATTCAGTGTTTTACTTTCAGCATAGTCGCTAGGTAACTCCCAGTGTCCGGTAGCCTTATTAAAAGTCGCAGTATGTTTTTGCCCATCCGTTCCATTTAACTCAACTTGTTCACGTAAGAAAGTTCCCTTCACATTTTCAACAGATGCTTCTACTCTAATATTGTCCACACCAACTTTGGCAGTCGCCTCTGATGTCACAGGAATATTAAAGACTGTATCTGAATCTACAGCACCTAGTTCTTGATTTTCAGAAACAGCTGTGTTGGTTGAACCACTGTCTACGAGCCATTTTCCATTAACTGCTTTTAGATTGGTTACAGTACCATCCGGCATTGTTACCTTAGCACTTGATGCACCTTTAGAAATTTTAACTGGTACAACCGTTGAGTAAGTTTCGACGTTTTGAACCTCAACCTTTGGTTTCACGACTAATGTTACGGTAGCATGCGCTTCTTGTCCAGATTGGTTCCAAACATTATTATTAGCCAACTTATCATAATCTTTTGCAAATACGGAGACTGTGTAAATTCCTGCTTCAGTTAATTTTCCAGAAATGATTCCTCTCCCCATATTCGTTTGATCAGCAGCTTGCTCTTCAGAAGTACTATTCGCAACACTATATTTAGTTCCTGGAATTAATACTTTGGAATCATCTAATGCTTCACCAATAGTATTATATCCCGAAACTCCTGTTACTGATTTAGAGAATCTTTGAGGTACTCTTACAACTTTGCCTTCAACCGTTGTATAGTTATAAGTTCCTCGACTATTTGTTGGTGTTGCACTTGCACCTGACTCATCATAGAATTGAATATTTACATTAGCATCATCACCAACATTACGATCATAACGCTCAGAATCTGATTTTATTTTAGGAGGCGTACTATCTTGCCATCCGACCCAACCAGCACGAAGATTCTGAATTTGGAAAGTTACCGTACGACCGTCTGTATTGGTCGCAGTAATATTAAATCGTAAATCATAAACTCCATTTTCAATATCCGCTATAACTTTTCCTTGAATTGTGTCTGTTTCTGAATCGTATGTCAATCCCGGCACAAGGTTAGTTGGGGTTACAGAAGTTAAACTCCAACCAGCTTGCTTGGCATTTTCAGAAACAGCGATACGATCTTTCAAGCCTTTAATATAAACTCTGTCAACTCCTTGTTCATACCCATAGCCATAAATTTCTGTAGCTAGGTATTCATAACCACCGTTAGCAGAGTATATTGACGTCGCAGCGTTTGAAATTCTTGACCCATCCGCACGGAGTTTATTTCTCCAAAGTGGTGCTTCTTCAGCTAACTTTTTAGCAGCATCAGGGGTTAATGGATAGTCTACACGTCCTTTGTTGTTATGACCAGTTTTTCCACCTTGTTCTGTATGCATCCCATTTCCAGCATTTGTATCATTACCAACCCGCTGATTAGAATAGACTTCAATCTCTAGACCTGTAGCATCAGTACCCGTAATTAATTTAATTTCTTGTACTGGAATCGTATAGGTATCTTTACCAGTATGATTTGCAGCGTTTGTTTCCGATGCATGAGTTGTATTAGAACCCTCTTCGGCATAGAAATCTTGAGCAGCCAAAGCGACTCCAAAGTTTCCATCTTTTCCAACTCCTGCTTTTTTCAGATCATTGTAGACAGCAAGAATGGAATCATTTAAGCGTGACAATTGATCATTGATTTGTTTAGCTGTAAGGACATCATTCGATAAGACTTTTTTAGTTTCTGCAATAACTTCCTTATTATTAGCTATCGCCGCCTCAATTGCCGCTTTGTTTTCACCCTCAAGCTTATTTTTCCGGACTGCTTCAGTTGCTAAAACATTGGTTACCTCAGCTTCAGACGTAACTTGTTCTAAGACTTTTTTCTCTTCTTGGACTGGTTTGACAGTTTCTTCTGCTTCTTTTGTTTCTTCTGCTTTTTCTGTAGATTCCGTTATTTTCCCAACTTCGACAGATTCAGCAAATACCGTAATTAAATCCTTAATCTTAGCAAGTTCAGTATCCACTTCCTCTTGCTCAACTATCTCTTTTGAGATGACAGATTTCGCAGAATCTAATAGTTCTTTAGCAGATGTTAGTACCAAGTCATCTATATTCTTTGCTGTTTTTACTTTCTCTTCAAGTTCTGTAATTTTTTTAACTAAATCCGTTTTATCAACCGTCTTAAGGGCAACTTCTTTTTCTTTTTTTATCGAATTTTCAGGTGTTTTTGTTTCCGTAGAAGATTCCGTATTCAATGTCGATGTTGAAACAAGCGTAGTATCTGCTCCTTGAAGTTCCATCGCTGATACTGCTCCATTGCCCAAAAACATCAAACCTGCTGAAATTGCTACTGATGCTACTCCTAAACTATACTTTCGAATCCCGTATCGAATGTATTTCTCCGTTCTGAAATCCTGTTGCTTACTCTTCATAAGAAAAACAACCTCCCTATTTTTATTATGTCGATATTGAAATATAGAAAAAACGAAATTTCTTTCCCTTCTCGAAAATTGGTTTTTAAATTTCGTTATTCTAAAAGGATTATATCCTCATATTCAATATGCATATTCATACTAACATTTTCTGTTCTCTTTTTCAACATTTTTAATTATTTTATTTGAGAAAAATACAAAAATAATTTAACACCGAATACTTGAAAAGACCAATACTCACAGAGGTTTACATCATGTAAATTTCAGGTGTCGCTTATCCGATAATTAAATAAAATACACTTTTATGTATCAATTTATTTTTTAGAGTTTTGTAGAAGTTAAATTTTTCCCACACTTACATTGTTATAACAAAAAAATTCTATAAGAAGTACACAAATCTAACAGTATATTTCTTAGCCGTTATTTATAGATTATCATGAAAATTTGACTTAGAGGCCGAGACCCTAAACCTTGACTACAGATTCATTTTTTGTTAAAATGTAACAAATCTTATTACATCTAATATAAGATAAATCCATGAAAGGACTTCTACTATGAAATCATTAAAAGGTATTTTATTTATCGGACTTAGTATGCTTCTGACTATTCTGGCTTGGCTCAGTTCAGGCGCTAATCAGTTTCTAATCCCTGGTTTAGCTCTCACTACCCTCTCACTTACTTTTATACTAGCTAGCCGTTTACCCTTGCTTGAGGCTTGGTTTAACGGACTTGAAAAGATGTATCTAGCTCATAAATTCACGGCTTTTCTATCCATACTCCTACTAACCCTACACAACTTTAGCATGGGTGGTCTCTGGGGTTCGCATTTGGCCGCCCAGTTTGGAAATATTGCTATCTATATCTTTATCAGCATCGTTCTGGTTGCCTATCTGGGACAGTACATCCAGTATGAAGCATGGAGATGGATTCATCGATTGGTTTATCTAGCCTATATCTTTGGCCTTTTTCATGTTTTGATGATCATGGGAAATCGTCTCCTCTCCTTTAGTTTCCTAGGTTTTATCTTTGGAATCTATGCTCTTTTAGGCTTGCTTGCAGGTTTTTATATTATTTTCCTTTATCAAAAGGTCGGTTTCACCTATCTTGGAAAAATCGTAGGAATCAAACGACTCAACCACGATACGACTGAAATTGAAATAGAACTCAGTCACCCTTTCACCTACGAATATGGACAATTTGCCTTTCTAAAAATTTTCCAAAAAGGTTTTGAGACTGCTCCACACCCTTTCTCCATCTCTGGAGGGCAAGGACGAACTCTTTATTTTACGATTAAAAACTCTGGTGACCACACCAAAAATATCTATGACAATCTTCAAGTTGGTAGCAAGGTTGCGGTTGATCGCGCCTATGGACATATGACTATGGAACATGGTCCAAAGCAGCAAATCTGGATCGCAGGTGGAATTGGAATGACACCTTTCATCTCTTATATCCGGGAGCATCCTATCCTAGACAAGAGCGTCCGCTTCTACTATAGTTTCCGTGGAGAGGAAAATGCTGTCTACCTAGATCTACTTCGAGACTACGCTCGTCAAAATGCTAACTTTGACCTGCAGCTGGTCGATAGCAATGAAAAAGGATACCTGACTTTGGATCAAGAAGAAATCCCTGACCAGACTACAGTCTATATGTGTGGACCTCTTCCTATGATGAAGGCCCTTGCCAAGCAAATCAAGAAAAAGAATCCCAAAGCAAAACTCATTTACGAAGGTTTCAAGTTTAAATAAGATCATTGTCCCTCTAACACAAAAGAGGGACTTTCTTTTCACTTTATTTCCCTCTTCTGTGCTATACTTAGTTTAGTACATTCTTTGAGATTGGAGCCTTTATGAAAATCCATAAAACCGTGAATCCCGTTGCTTATGAAAACACTTATTATCTAGAAGGGGACCAACACCTGATTGTGGTTGATCCAGGTAGCCATTGGGAAGCTATTCGCAAGACTATCGAGAAAATCAACAAACCCGTCTGTGCGATTCTCCTGACCCACACCCACTACGACCATATTATGAGTCTGGACTTGGTTCGCGAGACTTTTGGAAATCCCCCAGTTTATGTAGCAGAGAGCGAAGCTAGCTGGCTTTACACTCCTGTAGATAATCTCTCTGGTCTCCCTCGTCACGATGATATGGCAGATGTGGTCGCAAAACCTGCAGAGAACACCTTTGTCTTTCATGAGGAATACCAGCTTGAGGAATTTCGTTTTACAGTTCTACCGACCCCAGGGCACTCTATTGGCGGCGTTTCCCTGGTCTTTCCTGATGCCCATCTAGTCTTGACGGGAGATGCTCTTTTCCGCGAAACCATCGGTCGGACAGACCTTCCTACTGGTAGCACGGAACAACTCCTCCATAGCATTCAGACGCAACTCTTCACCCTTCCTAACTACGATGTCTATCCTGGACATGGTCCAGCTACGACTATCGCTCACGAAAAGACCTTTAATCCCTTTTTCTAGCAAGCAAAAACCAAGGATAATTTCCTTGGTTTTTGTCTTACCAAATAATCACACGGTCCTCTGGTGAACGCCACATACCATCGCCTTCTTTGACATCGTATGTTGTAAAGAAGTCATCGAAGTTTGGTACTTGAACATTGACACGGAGTTTGGCAGGCGCGTGCACGTCAACACTGGCCATGAGTTTCATCAACTCTGGACGGCCTTTCATACGCCAGATACGAGCAAAGTTATGGAAGAACTCTTCAGCTGAGAAGTCTGGTTCTATCTTAGCTGCTTCAAGGGCAGCGGCGATTCCTCCAAGGTCGGCAACGTTTTCAGACACGGTTAGTTTTCCGTTGATTCTTGCACCGTAAGATTCTTGCCCATCAAACTGGTCGATAACCTTCTGTGTTTTTTCTTTAAAAGCTGCATAATCGCTCTCTGTCCACCAATCCTTGAGACTTCCATTTTCATCAAAGGAAGCTCCATTAGTATCAAAGGCGTGAGAAATTTCATGGGCAATAACCGCACCAATACCACCATAGTTGGCAGAAGACGACTGATGCAAATCATAGAATGGAGCCTGTAAAATGGCAGCTGGGAAGACAATCAAGTTCTTCTGAGGATTGTAGTAGGCATTGACCATATGAGCTGGCATGCCCCATTCCTTGTAATCAACAGGCTGATTCCACTTGCTCCAGCTGTGCTTGATTTCCACACGCGCAAAGGCTAGGGCATTCTCAAAGAGACTGACAGTTTCGTCCACTACCTTGTCCTTATAGCGTTCTGGCAATTCCTCTGGATAACCGATATAAGGCTTGATGACATTGAGTTTGACAATGGCCTTATCTCGTGTTTCAGGCGTGAGCCAGTCGTTCTTAGCCAAACGTTCCTTATAAACGTCAATCATAGTCGCCACTTTTTTCTCTACGTCTGCCTTAGCTTCTGGAGAGAATTTTTCATGCGCATACCAGAGACCAAGGGCTTGCTTAAAGGGACCTTGGGCCAAGTGATAGGCTGCCTTGACCTTATCCTGAGCTTCTGGAACACCTGAAAGGGCACGACCATAAGCACCTGACAAGACACGAATCTCGTCTGTGAGATAGCTTGTTGAGAGATTGACCACACCCAAAATCAAGGTTGCTTTAAATAGAGGCCACGCTTCTTCACTATAAAACTGATCTGCTGCTTGCCAAAAACGTTCCTCGTCTACGATAACCTTATCTGGAGTTTGTCCAATTACTGCTTGGAAGAAGTCATCTAGAGGTAGTGCAGGGGCAAACTTTTTGAAATCTTCATAAGCGTATGGATGATAGAGTTTGGCATATTCTGAACTTTCTTCGTTTGAAAGAACCACTGCTGCGATACGACGGTCCAATTCCAATCGTTTCTCTAAAAGATCTTCGATTTCTTCATCTGAGAAGTTATAGGCTTTGAGGAGATTAGAAGTACTTTCTTTCCAAAGATTCAATAATTCCTCACGCTGAGGATGGTCTTCGGCATAGTAGGTTGTATCAGGCAAGATAGTTCCTGGAGCACTAGCCCAGAGAACATTGGTTCTAGCATCCATAAAGTCTGGTGATACGCCAAATGGAAGGAAATTTGGTTTGCCAGCTAATTCAAATGCTGCTAATTTGCTGGTAAAATCCGCAAAACTCTCCAAATCTTGGTATTCCTTGAGCAGAGGAAGAACAGGTTTGATCCCATCAGCTTCTCTCTTATCAAAATCACGTACCATACGATGGTACTTAACAAAGTTTGCGAGGATAGCGTCCTCTGGAACATCTTCCCCTTCCAACCACTTGTCCGTAGTTGCCAGCATTAACTCTTCAATCTCCTCATCAAGGTCAATAAAGCCACCTGTTCGAGATTTATCAGCTGGAATGACAGCTGTCTTTTCCCATTCGCCATTGATTGCATCATAAAAATCGTCTTGATAACGTGTCATCTTGTTCTCGCTTTCATTTTTTCACTTATTCTTAGCTTAGCAAAAAACACTTGGGAATGCAATTAAAAATGGTCTCTCTTTTTTCTTCATTTTTCAGTTATTATTTTAAATTTTTTAAAAATTAACTTGACTTAATTTTTTTTTTAAGGTATATTAAAAGACAGGAGGAAAATAACTGTATGATACGTATCGAAAACCTCAGTGTCTCCTACAAAGAAACGTTGGCACTAAAGGATATTTCACTAGTGCTCCAAGGACCAACTATTACCGGAATTATTGGTCCAAACGGTGCTGGAAAATCAACTTTATTAAAAAGTATGTTGGGAATTATCCCACACGAAGGCCAGGCCTTTCTCGATGACAAAGAAGTCAAGAAATCTTTACATCGAGTTGCCTATGTCGAGCAAAAAATCCATATCGACTACAATTTCCCTATCAAGGTCAAGGAATGTGTCTCACTGGGACTCTATCCATCTATCCCGCTCTTCCACACTTTAAAGGCCAGCCACTGGAAAAAAGTGGCGGATGCACTTGAAATCGTTGGACTCTCAGACTATGCTGATCGCCAAATCAGTCAGCTCTCTGGAGGACAATTCCAACGTGTTTTGATTGCCCGCTGCTTAGTGCAGGAAGCTGACTACATCTTTTTAGATGAGCCTTTTGTCGGGATTGACTCGATCAGTGAAGAGATTATCATGAATACACTGAGAGACCTTAAAAAAGCTGGTAAAACAGTTCTCATCGTCCATCATGACCTCAGCAAAGTCCCTCATTATTTCGACCAAGTTATGCTTCTCAATCGAGAATTGGTTGCTATTGGTTCAACTGAAGAAACCTTTACCGAAGTCAATCTCAAAAAAGCTTATGGTAGTAAGCTCTTCTTTAATGGAGGTGACCTATGATAGTAGAATTTATCGATGGATTGCAACATTTCCATTTCCTACAAAATGCCCTGATAACAGCTATAGTCATCGGGGTGGTTGCTGGAGCCGTGGGATGTTTTATCATCTTACGTGGAATGTCTCTCATGGGGGATGCCATCTCTCACGCAGTTTTGCCCGGCGTAGCCCTTTCCTTTATCCTGGGAATTGATTTCTTTATTGGAGCGATCATCTTTGGCTTGATGGCTTCCATCATCATTACCTACATCAAGGGTAACTCTATCATCAAGAGTGACACTGCCATTGGTATTACCTTTTCATCTTTCTTAGCCTTAGGTGTTATCTTGATTAGTGTTGCCAAGAGTTCGACAGACCTCTTCCATATCCTTTTTGGGAATATCCTCGCTGTCCAAGATACGGACATGTGGATCACCATTGGTGTGGGTGCATTGATTCTCTTGATTATCGGGATTTTCTTTAAACAACTATTGATTACATCCTTTGACGAACTCCTGGCTAAAGCCATGGGAATGCCCGTCAATTTCTACCACTATCTGCTCATGGTGCTCTTGACCCTTGTGTCAGTCACTGCCATGCAAAGTGTTGGAACTATTCTTATCGTGGCCATGTTGATCACCCCAGCTGCGACGGCTTACCTTTATGCAAATAGCCTAAAGAGCATGATTTTTCTTTCATCAACTCTAGGGGCAACCGCTTCTGTTTTGGGACTCTTTATCGGCTATAGCTTCAATCTCGCAGCAGGATCCAGCATCGTGCTCACATCCGCCAGCTTCTTTTTAATCAGTTTCTTTATCTCTCCAAAGCAACGATACTTGAAACTAAAAAACAAAAAAATCAATAAATAAGGGGAAACCCTTCTGGAGGAATCTAATGAAAAAATTAGGTACATTGCTCGTTCTTTTTCTTTCTATCATTGGTTTAGCTGCTTGTGCTAGTGGGAAAAAAGATGCAGCATCTACAAACCAAAAACTGAAGGTTGTAGCGACTAACTCTATCATTGCTGATATTACTAAAAATATCGCTGGTGACAAGATTGATCTTCACAGTATCGTTCCTGTTGGTCAAGACCCACACGAGTACGAACCACTTCCTGAAGACGTAAAGAAAACTTCTGAGGCTGACCTCATTTTCTATAACGGTATCAACCTTGAAACAGGTGGCAATGCTTGGTTTACCAAATTGGTCGAAAATGCCAAGAAAACTGAAAACAAAGACTACTATGCAGTTAGCGACGGTGTAGACATCATCTACCTTGAAGGTCAAAACGAGAAAGGCAAAGAAGACCCACACGCTTGGCTCAACCTTGAAAATGGGATAATTTATGCTAAAAATATCGCTAAACAGTTGATTGCAAAAGACCCTAGCAACAAGGAATTCTACGAAAAAAATCTCAAAGAATATACTGAAAAGCTAGACAAACTGGACAAGGAAGCCAAAGAGAAATTTAACAATATCCCTGCTGAGAAAAAACTCATTGTAACCAGCGAAGGATGCTTCAAATACTTCTCTAAAGCTTACGGAGTCCCAAGTGCCTACATCTGGGAAATCAACACAGAAGAAGAAGGAACACCTGAACAAATCAAGACCTTGGTTGAAAAGCTTCGCCAAACAAAAGTTCCATCACTCTTTGTTGAATCAAGTGTCGATGACCGTCCAATGAAGACTGTTTCACAAGACACAAATATCCCAATCTACGCACAAATCTTCACTGACTCAATCGCTGAAGAAGGTAAAGAAGGTGACAGCTACTACAACATGATGAAATACAACCTTGACAAGATTGCTGAAGGTTTGTCAAAATAATCCATTAAAAACGTCATTCTCACCGAATTGGCGTTTTTCAATTTCCAGTCAAATCATTGGAAAAATCTGACAATTCTCGGTAAAATAAAAGAAAAAAGAATGGAGTAGTTTCATGACCACTTTTCTCGGAAATCCTGTAACCTTTACAGGTAAACAACTGCAAGTCGGAGACAAGGCACTTGACTTTTCTCTTACGACAACCGATCTCTCTAAAAAAACGCTAGCTGACTTTGATGGAAAGAAAAAAGTCTTGAGTGTTGTCCCTTCTATCGATACTGGTATCTGCTCAACGCAAACACGTCGATTCAACCAAGAACTAGCTAACCTCGACAATACCGTCGTTCTTACTGTTTCTATGGACCTACCATTTGCCCAAGGACGCTGGTGTGGGGCTGAAGGTCTTGACAATGCTATCATGCTTTCAGACTACTTCGACCATTCTTTCGGACGCGATTATGCCCTCTTGATCAACGAATGGCATTTCCTTGCACGTGCCGTCTTTGTTCTCGATACTGACAATGTCATCCGTTATGTAGAATACGTTGACAATATCAACACGGAACCAGACTTTGAAGCTGCTATTGCTGCAGTGAAAGAACTGGACTAAAATCAAAGCCATTAGGGCAGAAAGCTAGAGAAATCTAGCTTTTTTTGGTATACTAGATGGAGAGAATGAACAAGAGGAAACGAATGACTCCAAATAAAGAAGATTATTTAAAATGTATTTATGAAATCGGTACGGAGATGCAAAAAATCACCAACAAAGAGATTGCTGCCCGTATGCAGGTCTCTCCGCCTGCTGTAACAGAGATGATCAAACGCATGAAAAGTGAAAATCTCATCCTCAAGGATAAGGAGAATGGCTATCTATTGACAGATATTGGCCTCAAACTGGTTTCTGAGCTCTATCGCAAACACCGGTTGATTGAGGTCTTTCTAGTTCACCATCTCGACTATACCAGTGACCAGATCCACGAAGAAGCTGAGGTCCTAGAGCACACTGTCTCTGACCTATTTGTAAAGAGACTGGATAAACTACTGGGCTTCCCTAAAACCTGTCCCCACGGTGGAACCATACCAGCCGAGGGAGAACTCTTGGTTGAAATCAATAACCTGCCACTAGCGGCCGTCCAGGAAGCTGGAACCTATCTCCTGACTCGCGTTCATGATAGCTTTGAACTACTCAAATATCTAGAAAAGCACGCAATTCATATCGGTGACCAACTCCAAGTCAAGCAGTTTGATGGCTTTTCCAATAGCTTTACTCTGGTCAACAAAGACGAAGACCTCCAAGTTAGTATGGATATCGCCAAACAACTCTATGTCGAAAAAATCAACTAAGCCCTTATCCTTGAAAGAAGTTCATTTCAGGGATTTTTTGTCATTTTAGTTGTAAGTCCCATTCATTTGGTGTAGAATGAAGCTAGATAAAAGAGGGAGGTCATCTTATGAAAAAGCTCTTTAGAATCCATTTTGTAGCCATTGTACTCTGCGATTTGCTACTGTTGGTAACTTTCAGACCTCGATACGAACTTTCTTTGGAGAGAGGTCTGATTTTTTGCTTCATTTTCATCCTTGCTCAGGGACTACTGCTGTCTCGCTTAGTCTTCCGACTCAAAAAACAGTTCTCTGAGATTTATCCTCAGATGAACAAAAAAATTCGCCTCTACTACTTAGGGATTCTCTCCGTTGACCTTCTATTATTTGTCTTTTTAGCCATCACTGACCCTCAGTATTTCTACTCTCTTACTCCAGTCTTTACTTCCTGTCATTCTACTTTATACTATATAACGGCTAGCCACCTAAGAGAAAACTATCCCGACTTTTACAACAAACACATCACCTTCTGGGAGTGTCTATAAACAAAAACCAAGCCAGCTGGCTTGGTTTTCTTATCTATTTTTAGTATCAAGAATGATGGTAACTGGCCCATCATTTACCAGCTCCACCTGCATATCCGCTCCAAAGATGCCTGTCTGAACAGGGACTTCCTGAGCTAGCTTTTGGTTTAAAGCCTCATAGAAGGCAGCTGCTATATCCGGCTTGGCTGCACCTGTAAAGGCTGGGCGATTGCCTTTCTTAGTATCCGCAAAGAGGGTAAACTGAGAAATAGAAAGGATTTCTCCTTCAATATCCTTGACAGACAGATTCATCTTGCCTTCTGCATCAGAAAAAATCCGCATATTGACAAGCTTTCTCACAGCATAGTCCAAATCTTCCTCTTGGTCCTCTGGGCCAACACCGACCAGCAATAAGAGACCCTGATTGATTTTTCCCTCTACCTGACCTTCAATACTCACTTGGGCTTTTTTAACCCGTTGGATAATGATTTTCATAATAGCCTTTCTAGTAAGAGCTAGGACAATTAGCCATTAGTCCGTTTAACAGAGTAAACCTCTGGCACACTCTTAATCTTATCCACGACTGTGGTCAGTGTAGAGAGGTTGGAAATACCAAAGGAGACATGGATATTAGCAAATTTCATATCCTTAGTTGGCTGAGCATTAACGGTTGAGATATTCTTGGTCGTGTTTGAGAGAACTTGTAAAACATCATTTAAGAGCCCTGTACGGTTGAGACCATAGATATCGATGTGGGCAGTGTATTCCTTGCTTGAGAATTGATCTTCCCACTCCACATCAAGGAGACGTTGCTCGTAGTTTTCTTGGGCACGGAGATTCATACAGTCCACACGGTGAATAGCCACACCGCGTCCCTTAGTAATGTAACCGACAATGTCGTCACCCGGAACTGGATTGCAACACTTGGCAATCCGAACTAGGAGACCTGAAGCCCCTTCAATGACCACACCACCCTCATGCTTAACCTTGAGGGTTTCTTTGTTCTCGACTTTAACTTCGCCACCTTTGACAAGCTCTTCTGCTTCCGCCTTGGCCTTGGCACGCTCTTCCTCACGGCGTTCCTTTTCGGTCAAACGGTTAAAGACGGTAATAGCGCCAATTTCTCCAAAACCAATAGCTGCGTAGAGAGCCTCCTCTGTCTTGTAGCTGGTCTTTTGAAGAACCTCATCCATATGGCGCTTGTCCATGAATTTATTGGCTACATAGCCGTTTTCTTGGAACTGGGCCATCAACATCTCACGGCCCTTGTTAACGGATAATTCCTTGTCTTGATTTTTAAAGAACTGACGAATCTTGTTGCGTGCCTTGCTGGTCTTGACCATATTGAGCCAGTCACGACTCGGACCAAAGGAGTTGGGGTTGGTGATAATTTCAACCTGATCCCCTGTCTTGAGCTTGGTTGTCAGTGGAACCATACGGCCATTGACCTTGGCACCAGTCGCTTTTTCACCGACTTTGGTGTGGATTTCATAGGCAAAGTCAATCGGTCCTGAATCTTTTGGTAGGGAGCGAACCGCACCATCAGGAGTAAAGACGTAAATCTCCTCCGCCAGATAGTTTTCTTTAACAGAGTCCACAAATTCCTTTGCATCATCAGCCTGGTCTTGGAGCTCCATCATCTCCTTGATCCAGTTCATTCCAATAGCAGATTCCTTGCTGTTGACCTGCCCTTTAATGCCTTTCTTATAAGCCCAGTGAGCTGCTACCCCGTACTCAGCCACCTCGTGCATTTCCTTGGTCCGAATCTGGAATTCAATCGGCCCTTTTGGCCCATAAACAGTCGTATGGATAGACTGGTAACCATTGGCCTTCCGATTAGCGATATAGTCTTTGAAGCGGCCTGGCATGGGTTTCCAAAGTTCATGCACATAACCCAGCATAGCGTAAACATCACTCTGGGTATCTAAGATACAGCGAATGGCAATCAGGTCATAAATCTCCTCAAAGCGTTTCTTCTTATCCTGCATCTTGCGGTAGATCGAATAGATATGCTTAGGACGACCATAGATTTTCCCTTTGAGATTTCTTTCTGTAGCGTACTCTTCCAACTTGGTTACAACTTCATCGACCAAAGCCTCACGTTCTCTGCGTTTTTCCTTCATCATGTGGGTGATCTTGTAAAACTCAGTTGGATTGAGGTAACGGAAAGATAGATCTTCCAACTCCCACTTGACACTGGAAATCCCTAGACGATGAGCAAGTGGTGCGTAAATTTCCATGGTTTCTCTGGAGATACGTTCTTGCTTGTCCTTTCTCAGGTGTTTGAGAGTCCGCATATTGTGCAAACGGTCCGATAATTTAACCAAGATAACACGGATATCCTCTGACATGGCCATAAGCATCTTGCGGTGATTTTCAGCCAATTGTTCCTCGAGTGATTTGTACTCAACCTTACCAAGCTTGGTCACCCCATCAACGATAATCCGAACATCATGACCGAACTCTCTCTCCAAATCATCCAGTGTCGCATCTGTGTCTTCAACCACATCATGCAAAAAACCACAGGCAACGGTTACGGCATCCAGCTTGAGCTTAGCCAGAATGCCTGCTACCTGAATGGGATGGATAATATAGGGCTCACCTGATTTCCGAAACTGCCCACTATGACAATCAACTGCGTAAATCAATGCTTTTTGTACAAAAGCAACGTCTTCCTTTGTTAAATATTCTTTCGTTAAAGCGACTACCTGATCGCCCGTCAAATTCACTTCTTTCGGCATCTATACTCTCCAATTCTTCCTACCATTTTATCACTTTTTTAAGGATATGAAAACTAGAAAAGCCTGTTTTTATACCAATAACAAGCATTTAAAAGAAAAACACTGCCAGATTTCTCTAGCAGTGTTTTGACATTTCATTTGCTTAGTAGACTGTTTTTTCAGTTTCTACATCGAAGAAGTGTGCTTTGTTCAAGTCAAATCCAAGTTCAACTGTTGCACCTGTTTGCAAGTAGTCACGAGCATCCACTTTTGCAACAAATTCGTCTTTACCAACTTGGCAGTAAAGGTGAGATTCTGAACCAAGCAATTCTGATACAGAGATAGTAGCTTTGACAACTGATTCTGGGAATGTTTCAAGGAAAGCAGGTTCTGCATTCACATCTTCTGGACGGATACCGAAGATCAATTCTTTTCCTTCGTAGCCTTTGTCACGAAGAACTTTCAAAGCACCTTCTGGAACTTTCAAGCGGAAACCGTCAGAAACAATTTCGCTACCAACCAATTTCACATTGATGAAGTTCATAGCTGGGCTTCCGATAAATCCTGCTACAAATTTGTTAACTGGGTTTTTGTAAACTTCTTGAGGGGTACCGATTTGTTCAACACGTCCGATAGTACCTGTACCAGCAGGGTTCTTAGTTGCTGACATGATAACGATACGGTCTGCAAGTGTCATCGCTTCTGTTTGGTCGTGGGTTACGTAGATAGTTGTAGCACCGATACGACGGTGGATCTTCGCAATTTCAGCACGCATAGATACACGAAGCTTGGCATCCAAGTTTGACAAAGGTTCGTCCATCAAGAACACTTTTGCATCACGGACGATAGCACGACCCATGGCAACACGTTGACGTTGACCACCTGAAAGGTCAGCTGGTTTACGATCCAAGAATTCTTTCAAACCAAGGATTGCTGCTGCTTCTTGCACACGTTTGTCGATGTCTTCTTTGCTGTACTTACGCAATTTCAAACCAAAAGCCATGTTGTCATACACAGTCATGTGTGGGTAAAGAGCGTAGTTTTGGAATACCATGGCGATGTCACGGTCTTTTGGAGCTACGTCGTTGACAACCACGCCATCGATAGATGCAGTACCTTCTGTAATGTCTTCAAGACCAGCAATCATACGAAGAGTTGTTGATTTACCACATCCTGAAGGACCTACGAAAACGATAAACTCCTTATCTTTAATGTCCAAGTTAAAGTCTTCAACTGAGTAGTGTTCGCTGTTTGGATATTTTTTGTAAATGTTTTTAAGATTTAATTCTACCATGGAAGGTGAACTCCTTTTATTTTTTGATAGTTTTATTATAAATGAAAACGCTTTACATTTCTATGGCAAGGTGACCAAAAAAATAAAAAAGTTCTGTGCAACTTGCACAAAACTTTAAAGAATATCTGGTAAAATCAACTGATAACACAAGGTAAGATCCGTTAACTCCTTCAACTGAAGCCCTGTCAATTCTTCCCATCTATCAATCTTGTATTGGAGAGAGTTGCGGTGCAGATAGAGTTGCTGGGCCGTTTTAGTTAGGACGGCACTGTTTTCCCAGAGAGAAAGGATAATTTCCTGAATCTGGTCCTGGTCCAAAATCATCTGGTGCAGGCAGTCTTTAATGACTCTCAGGTCCACAATCCTTTCTCCCATACTCCAAAGATAGAGCTGTGAAAAGGTATGTACACCTTGATGCCCCTGACGCCACCAAGTCTTAAACAAATCTCGCTCCGCTTTGATCAAGTCTGATAGGGCTTGAGGGCCTGTCTGAGGCCAAACCTGGCCTAACATGATCGACAGACGAAGGCCAAAGTCATACTCAACCGCTTCAATCGTATCAGATAAGATTGAGCGGACAGAGCTGTACTTATCTTGTTGAAGCACAAATACATAATCCTGAACTCCGACCTGCAATACTGTCTGGCAGTTGGGAAAGAGAGTTTGCATCATATCCAACCAAGAGGCTAGATTTTCCTGTTGGTAATAAGACAGATGGCAATAAACCAATTGAATCTTTTTGAAAGCTTGCGGTGCCTGCCCCTTCCCCTCAATCAAATAGGGATACCAAGGATTGAGCGAACGAGCCTGCTCCTGCTGGGTCAAAAGGGCAACCAGCTGCTTTTCACGCTCGCTGAGCCCAGCTTCCTCCAGTAAAATCCACTGCTGAGAAGCTAAAGGAAGAGTAAGATAGCCCGGTTTCTCTACTGGCTGATCTGAAATCTGAGCTTCAGGGAACCAGTCTTGTAATTCCTTTGCAATCATATTCTAGCCCTCCACTTTTTGGATGCACCAAGAAATTATAGTCTCTAGACGCTCCACATTTTCAGTCAGATGGAGATAGCCCATGACCGCTTCAAATCCTGTAGACATGCGATAAGTTACGACATCCGCATTTTTAGCCTTTGTGTGGCTATTGGTATTGCGGCCTCGTTTATAGATTTCTTCTTCTTTTTCCGTCAAGACTTGCTCTTCCAACATGAGGGCAATCAAGTGAGCTTGAGCCTTGGCTGACACATACTTAGTCGCCTCTTGGTGGAGTTTGTTGGGTTTGGTCATGCCTTTAAGGATGAGATGGCGACGGATATACATGGAATAAACCGCATCTCCTTCGAAGGCAAGCGCAATCCCGTTAATGAGATTGACATCAATCACGAGTCCACCTCACTCCATCCTTGGTGTCAAGGAGCTTAATTCCTTGAGCAGCCAATTGGTCACGGATTTGGTCTGCTGTCGCAAAGTCACGATTAGCACGCGCTTCTTGACGTTTTTGGATTAAGGCTTCAATGTCTGCATCCAAAACTTCCTCAACAAAGACAATCCCAAAGACCTCCAACATAGCCGCAAGAGCTTCCTTAACACTTGCATCATAGTTTCCTGAGTTGATCCATTTGGCCATTTCAAAGACAACTGTGATACCGTTGGCAGAGTTGAAATCCTCATCCATAGCAGCTACAAACTTGTCTTTAAAGGCTTGTAACTCTTGGGTATCCACGTTTCCTGTAAATGGTTGTTCGTAAGTGTTCTTCAGATACTTGAGATTGGTCTCGGCGTCTCTCACTGCTTTTTCGGTAAAGTTGATAGGCTTGCGGTAATGCTGAGTCGCAAAGAAGAAACGCAACACTTGACCATCAAGAGTTCTAAGGGCATCATGAACGGTGATGAAATTACCTAGAGACTTGGACATCTTGACGTCATCAATGTTGACAAAGCCATTGTGCATCCAGTAGTTGGCAAAAGTTTTGCCTGTTTTTGCTTCTGACTGGGCAATTTCGTTGGTATGGTGAGGAAACTCCAAATCAGCTCCACCACCGTGGATATCAATGGTATCGCCTAAAATCTCTGTCGACATGACCGAACACTCGATATGCCAGCCCGGACGACCAGGTCCCCAAGGACTATCCCAAGAAATCTCGCCTGGCTTGGCAGCTTTCCAGAGGGCAAAGTCCACAGGATTCTCCTTACGAGCCGTTTCTTCATCGGTACGGCCTGAAGCACCCAGCTCCAAATCTTCCAAGGTTTTATTGGCTAACTTGGCATAGTTATGAGATTTTTCCACACGGAAGTAAACATCTCCTTGACTCTCGTAAGCATAACCTTTTTCAATCAAGTCTTCCACAAAACGAATGATGTCAGACATAAACTCTACTACACGCGGATGGCGAGTCGCAGGTTTCACGCCCAAAGCTGTCACATCCTCACGAAAGGCAGCAATATACTTGTCCGCAACCTCCAGAGGCGTGATACCTTCTTCCTTGGCACGGTTGATAATCTTATCGTCTACATCTGTAAAGTTGGAAATATAGGCAACTTCGTAGCCACGGTATTCGAAATAACGACGAATGGTATCAAAGGATACTGTCGAGCGGGCATTCCCCACGTGGATATAGTTATAAACTGTTGGCCCACAGACATACATCTTTACCTTACCGTCCTCAATAGGTACAAATTCTCGCAAATCACGAGACATGGTGTCATAAATTTTAATCATGCGGTCCACTCCCTTCTCTATTTCTGACTTTTTCGGCTGAAAACCAGCTCTGCAAAAGGGCCAAATTGTCTGAGGCTATCCAGTTGGTAAAAGCGCTGCCCTTCCTCTTGGGTAAAGAGGGGAACCCCCTTTCCTAGGATAAGGGGCGCTATCTGAATAATGAGGTGATCGAAAAGATCCGCATCCAAGAGCGGTCCTACCAAGGAATTACCACCAATCACAAAGACATTTTTGCCTTTGTCAATCTGGCGAACAAAGTCCACCACATCCCCAGCTACTGGCTGGTAATTGCTGACAGGCAGATGCCTATCATGCGTAAAGACATAATTTTCCGTAGCTTGATAAAAACTTTCTACATCTTGTAAATCTTGGATTTCCTCAAAGGTCCGCTTGCCCATGATGGTGATATCCATTTGTCTGTAAAAGTCATCATAGCCTGTATCCTCTACAGAACCAAGCTGATGCAGCCAGTCTATCCTGTGCTGGCTGTCTGCCAAGTAGCCATCCATGGTGATACAGCCGTAAAAATATACTGCCATTCTTGTAGTTACCTTTCTAGTTCCTTTGCTATTGTCAAAGCGATATTGAAAAAAGTCATGGCATCAGCTGTCCGCTCTTCATGGCGGGCATCCCAGGTTCTGTTATGATGATCCACATAGTCAGCTGTGTAGAAGAACTGATAGACTTTACTCTTGCGAAATTGACTCCAAGCCATGATAGCTGAAGCTTCCATGTCCACCACTTGAGCTCCAGCAGCCAAGCGACGTTTGACCTTATCAGGCGTTTCTCGATAAAAGGCATCAGTCGTCCAAGACTTGGTGCGGATATGTTCGATATTGTGCTTGTCAAAGATGGCTTCCAGCTCGATCAGCAGAGACTCGTCATAGGCGACTTCATCACCCGGTGGGGCATAGTGATAGCTAGTTCCTTCATCTCGCAATGCGGCTGCAGGCAGGATAATTTTATCCGCCTCAATTGAGCGGTCCAAAACGCCACAGGAACCTAAAATGATAAAATTTTTGAAGCCTCTGGCCGCCAACTCCTCCAGCTGGCCGACTATCATGGGAGCCCCAATTGGAGCCAACATAACTGCTAGCTTGCTAGGTCCTTGGCCATAAATATACCATGGATGATGGCCGTTTATGCTTTTCAAATAGCCTCCCGGATAGACATCTTCTGACTCAATCAAACGTTTCAGAATTTCGCCATTAAAGGACAGAATGATGGTTTCGCATACCTCTCCCTTGTCATGGACTGGCTTTTCAGTTGGCTCAATAACTGCTGCTACATCTTCAAATTCCTCTAATAGCATAACTTCTCTTTCTTTAAGGCTCCAGCAAATCCGCCTTCATTTTATTTAGACGGCGCAGTTTGGTCTCATCTTTTTTGGCTTCACTGATATAATGAGCCCATTCACGCTGGTGGCTAGGTGGCAGTTTAATAAAGCGCTCCTTAGCAAGACCATCCAAGCGTTCTTGCAACTCAAGAACTGCCTGGTTCAAAATTGCATCTGATAAATCTGACATAGTTCTTACCTCCTGTCATACTTCACCTCGATAACTTTGCTACCCTATCCTACAGACTTGATGAATGGTGACTGGCTTCACGGGCATGCTCTAGCTTGTCTAGATAGTACTCTCGTTTTTCTTCAACTTCGTGGATCGTCGGCTCATCTTTCTGTCCATGAACTCGGACGATCTTAGCTGGGATTCCGACAACTGTCACATCGCTCGGAACATCTGCCACAACCACTGCACCCGCCCCAACTTTGGCTTTCTCTCCAATTTCAATAGGGCCAATCACCTGAGCGTGGGCCGAAATCAGCGCCCCTTTTCGAACAGTCGGATGGCGTTTGCCAACATCCTTCCCTGTTCCACCAAGAGTCACTCCGTGATAGAGAAGAACGCCTTTTTCAACAATCGCCGTCTCTCCAATCACCAGACCTGAACCATGGTCGATAAAAACACCTGATTCTATCTGAGCACCCGGATGAATCTCTATCTGAGTCCAAAAGCGCCAAAACTGACTGTGCATACGAGCCAGGAGTTTGAAGCCGTGCTTCCAGAGAAAATGCGAGAGACGGTGGGCAGCTAAGGCCTTGACACCTGGATAAGTCAGCAAAACTTCCAAACTGTTGCGTGCCGCTGGATCATTTTCTTTTACAATATCAATGGTTTCGCGCCACCATCCCATACATTTCTCCTTTTCTTATTCTGAATCTTTTGGTGTTTCTGTAAATTCTTTCTTCGATTTGTGGTCCTTGTGATGACGTGGACGGTGAGGTCTCTCAGACTTTTCGCCTTTTTCATCATGCTCAGGTTTTGGTGGACGAGGAAGAAGAGCCTTCATAGAGGCATCGATACGGCCTTTTTCATCAATCTTGATAACCTTAACATCAACTTCATCACCGATAGCTACCAAATCCTCGACACGGTTGGTACGAGTCCAAGCCATTTCAGAAATGTGCACAAGTGCATCTGTCTTATCAAAGAGGTTGACAAAGGCACCAAATTTCTCGATACGAACAACCTTCGCATGGTAAACTTCATCCACTTTAGCTTCACGGACCAAGCCAGCGATGATTTCTTTGGTTCGGTTAATGGCATCTTGGTCGCTAGAGTAGATAGAAACATTACCTTCTTCGTCGATATCAATCTTAACGCCTGTTTCAGCGATAATCTTGTCGATGGTTTCTCCACCCTTACCGATGACAATCTTGATCTTGTCCACATCAATCTTGATGGTGTCAATTTTTGGAGCAGTTGGAGCCAATTCTGGACGAACTTCTGGAATAGTTGCTTGAATCACATCAAGGATTTCAAAACGCGCTTTCTTGGCTTGGGCAAGGGCTTCTGTCAAGATTTCAGCAGTAATTCCTTGAATCTTGATATCCATTTGAAGAGCTGTAATCCCGTCACGAGTACCTGCAACCTTAAAGTCCATGTCTCCAAAGTGGTCTTCCAAACCTTGGATATCTGTCAATACTGTATAGTTATTTCCATCTGAGATAAGTCCCATAGCAATACCAGCTACTGGCGCCTTGATTGGCACACCACCAGCCATAAGGGCAAGAGTTCCCGCACAGATAGAGGCTTGAGATGAAGAACCGTTTGATTCCAAGACCTCAGCTACCAAGCGAATCGCGTATGGAAATTCTTCCAAGCTTGGCAAGACTTGAGCAAGGGCACGCTCACCAAGAGCACCGTGACCGATTTCACGACGACCTGGTGCACCATAACGACCTGTTTCCCCTACAGAGTATTGAGGGAAGTTATAGTGGTGCATAAAGCGTTTCTTGTACTCTGGGTCCAAACCATCGATGATTTGCGTTTCTCCCATCGGAGCCAAGGTCAAAACTGAAAGAGCTTGAGTTTGTCCACGAGTGAAGAGACCGGAACCATGCACACGAGGAAGATAGTCAACCTGCGCATCTAAAGGACGGATTTCATCGACTTTACGACCGTCAGGACGCACCTTGTCTTCTGTGATCAAACGACGCACTTCAGCGTGTTCCATTTGTTCCAAGATTTCAGCCACATCACGCATAATACGGTCAAATTCTTCGTGGTCTGCATATTTTTCTTCGTAAACAGCAGTCACTTGGTCTTTAACTGCTTGAGTTGCAGCTTCACGAGCCAATTTTTCTTCTACTTGGACCGCTTTTTGGAGGTCGCTGTTGTAGGCTGCGATGATTTCAGCCTGCAAGTCCGCATCTACATGAAGCAATTCCACTTCTGCTTTTTCCTTACCGACCGCAGCAACGATTTCTTCTTGGAAGGCAATCAATTCTTTGACTGCTTCGTGTCCTTTCAGAAGGGCTTCCAACATGATTTCTTCTGACAATTCTTTGGCACCAGACTCAACCATGTTGATTGCATGTTTAGTTCCTGCAACTGTCAATTCAAGAAGCGATTGCTCTGCTTGTTCTTGACTAGGGTTGATGATGATTTGGCCATCGACATAACCCACTTGTACACCAGCGATTGGTCCGTCAAACGGAATATCTGAGATAGAAAGTGCCAAGGATGAACCAAACATTGCTGCCATTGGTGCAGAGGCATTTTCATCATAAGAAAGGACGGTGTTGATAACTTGGACTTCATTACGGAAACCTTCCGCAAACATAGGACGGATTGGACGGTCAATCAAACGTGCTGTCAAAGTCGCATCTGTTGAAGGACGTCCTTCACGTTTCATAAAGCCACCAGGAAACTTCCCAGCCGCATACATTTTTTCTTCGTAGTTGACTTGAAGTGGGAAGAAATCCCCAGTTGCCATTTTCTTAGACATAACGGCAGCAGTCAAGACAGTTGACTCACCGTAACGCACAACAACCGAGCCATTTGCTTGCTTAGCAACCTGACCAGTCTCTACGATTAATTCACGACCCGCAAAAGTCGTTTGAAACACTTGTTTTGTCATTTTAATCCCCTTTGGATTGATGAAATTATACGCCTTGCCTACAAAGATCAAGATACTAAGGTCGCAAAAAGCAAAGTAAAAATAGGAAACTGGCGAAGTCTTCGATAAAGACAAGACAGTTTATCTTTTTTACACAGCTTTTCGGCCGTGTTCAATTACTCATGATTGCATAAATTAACGCAGTGTGCGATGCACACCAGGAAATCTATCTTTTTCACTAGGGATTTAGCCCGTGTTCAACTATCAAGATACAAATCATTAGAAAGGTTTGATGCTAAAGCATCTAATCCTTTCACGCTAATCGCTATTAGGCGATTAGCTAAATACTTTACTAACTCTCTCGTCAAATAACATCGATTTGACTCGTTCGTGTCGCTCAAACTAAATACTGAAAAGAACAAATTATGAAAAAATTTCTATCATAAAATTGAGAATCGACAAAGCCTTTAAAACTTTTATACCCTCATCTTTGTATCAAGTACGTACAGAGTCTATTTTATCATATTTTTCTTAAAAAGTGCGGGCTTTTCTATTAAAAAGGAACCATTCCCCTCACCTGAGAAGAATGGTTTGCTTTTTATTATCCTAAAGACTGATGGTTAAACAAGGCATGGGTTGCTTGGTGGATGTATTTTGCTGTTTCAGCATTGTTCATGGTGTAGAGATGCACACCTGCGACATCCTGAGTTACCAAGTCCACGATCTGATCCACGGCATAGGCAAGTCCTGCTGCTCTGAGCGACTCAGGGTCATGCTCATACTTGTCTAAGATGGCTTTAAATTTGCGTGGAAGGTGGATATTCTCACAAGTCTTCAAGAGACGAAGCGCTTGATTACGGTTAAGAATAGGCATGATCCCCGCATGAATGGGAACATTAATCCCTGCCAAGGTACACTTATCTTGGAAATCATAGAAGCGCTCATTGTCAAAGAAAAGCTGCGTTACGAGGCTTGAACAGCCTGCATCCACTTTCTTCTTGAGATTTTGGATATCCGAGATATGGTTTGGCGAGTCAGGGTGTCCCTCTGGGTAGCAAGCTCCGATAATATCAAAGTGAGGGGCTTGTTCCTTGATGAACTCGATCAAGTCCGTTGCGTAGCGGAAATCCTTTTGTGGTTCCACATCAGGGATAATATCCCCACGCAAGGCCAAGATTTTCTGTACCCCAACCTTATCCAAGTCCGCAATGGTTTCAGCAACCTTGTCCTTGGTCAGATAGATAGCTGGCAAGTGGGCAATAGTTGGAATCGCCAAGTCATTCTGGATAAAGTCAGCCAAACGAACCGTTGTTTCCTTGATATTAAATTTATTATTGCTTGCAGTCACACTGATAAAGTGCGGTGTCAGCTCCCGCATATCCTGCAAGGCTGAAATAATTTTATCATTACCCACTGCTGGGTTTGGAGGGAACACTTCAAATGAAAGTGACGGTGTTTGGCGTGACATAGTCATTATCCTTTTCTTTTTGATTTCATGATTGCTGAGCCAGCTAGGGCCAAGCAGTTCCTTGATCAGTCAGTGTCACGAGAGAAATCTTATCTTATAATTTCTCACGCGCAGCTTTTGCTGCTTCGACAAGGCGGATCAAGCTTTCTTTTGTTTCTGGAATACCGCGTGTTTTCAAACCACAGTCAGGGTTGATCCAAACTTTCTTGCTTGGTACTTTGGCAAGAATAGCATCGATTGTGTGGTCGATTTCGCCTTCATTAGGCACACGAGGAGAGTGGATATCGTAAACCCCAGGTCCCACTTCTGTTTGGAAGTTTTTCGCTTTGAGTTCGTCCAAGATTTCAAGGTTTGAACGGCTTGCCTCAAATGAAATAACGTCCGCATCCATGTTGTCGATAGCTGGGATGATATCTGTAAATTCTGAGTAACACATGTGAGTGTGGATTTGAGTATCTGGTGCAACTGTAGAGTGTACCAAGCGGAAGGCTGGAATAGCCCAATCAAGGTAGTCTTCGTACCAGTCGCTACGACGGAGTGGCAATTTCTCACGAAGAGCAGCCTCATCGATTTGGATGATTTTCACACCAGCAGCTTCAAGGTCAAGAACTTCATCCTTGATAGCAAGAGCGATTTGAAGAGTTGAGTCCTTGATAGAGATGTCTTCACGTGGGAATGACCAGTTAAGGATGGTAACAGGTCCAGTCAACATACCTTTGACAGGCTTGTCTGTACGGCTTTGTGCGTAGCTAGACCATTTGACAGTGATTGGGTTGAGACGAGTTACATCACCCCAGATGATTGGTGGTTTCACCCCACGCATACCGTATGATTGTACCCAACCATTCTTAGAGAAGAGGTAACCTGACAAGTTTTGACCGAAGTACTCAACCATGTCGTTACGCTCAAACTCACCGTGTACAAGCACGTCAAATCCAACTTCTTCTTGCCATTTGATCCATTCGTCGATAGTTTCAGCAAGGAAAGCATCGTATTCTTCTTGTGACAATTCACCCTTACGGAAGGCCAAACGTTTGGCACGGACTTCCTTAGTTTGAGGGAATGAACCGATGGTTGTTGTTGGAAGAGCTGGAAGTTTGAATGCTTCTTCTTGGATAGCTTCACGTTCTGCAAAGGCTGGCAAACGAGTGTAGTCTGCGTCAGTCAAGCCAGCGATACGCGCACGAAGTTCTGCATTTTCACCAACACGCTCAGTCGCAAAGAGTTCTTTATTAGCTGCAAGAGCTTCTGCACCTTGACCATTGCGGATAGCATCCAAATCACGAATCTCATCCAATTTTTCAACTGCAAAAGCAAAGTGGTTCAAGATAGCTGGTTCAAATTCTTCGTTAGCCGTTGTAAATGGCACATGAAGAAGTGAGCATGAGCTTGTCAAGACAATGTTTTCAGCTGGGATTTGTTCAAGAACAGCCAAGCTCTTTTCGTAGTTGTTACGCCAGATGTTTTTACCATTGACAATACCTGCATAGAGAGTCTTGTCAGCTGGGAAGCCACCTTTAACGAGTTCAAGAGTTTTCTTACCTTCAACGAAGTCAAGACCGATGGCATCTACTGGCAATTTCACAAGGTCAGCATAAACGTCACGAACGTCTCCGAAGTAAGTTTGAAGCAAGACTTCAAGACCTTTTTTGTCAGCCAAAAGCTTGTTGTAGAGGTTCAAGAAGATAGCTTTTTCTTCAGCTGTCAAGTCTTTGACAAGAGCCGCTTCGTCGAGTTGGATGCGAGTTGCACCAAGCTCCGCCAATTTAGCAAAAACTTCTTGGTAAGCAGCTACTAAGCTGTCTACGAAGTCTTCTGCTTTCACGCCTTCTTCAAAGTCTGACAATTGAAGGAAAGTGAATGGACCTACAAGAACAGGACGAGTGTTCAATCCAAGTTCTTTGGCTTCTTGGAACTCATCAAAGATCTTGTGACCAGCCAATTTGACTTGAGTGTCTTTTTCAAATTTGGGCACGATGTAGTGGTAGTTGGTGTTGAACCATTTCTTCATCGGAAGGGCACGCACGTCCCCTTTCTCTCCTTGGTAACCACGACCCAAAGCAAAGTAGCGCTCAAGGTCAGACAAGTCCAAGTTTTGAACTGAAGCAGGTACCACGTTGAAGAGGAAAGCTGCATCTAGGAAGTTGTCATAGTGAGAAAAGTCGTTTGATGGGATTTCAGTGATGCCTTTTTCTTTGACAATGTTCCAGTGTTTCGCACGCAATTCTTTAGCCGCAGCCAAAAGTTCTTCTTCTGAGATTTCTTTTCTAAAGTATTTTTCAGTTGTAAATTTCAATTCGCGGAATTCACCCAAACGAGGGAAACCGATGATTGTAGTTGACATGATGTGTCCTCCAAAATTTGTTGTTGAAACTATCTTAACAGAAAAGAAACTGTCTGTATAATTGTAAAAAATTAGGCTTTGATATAGTTTGAAACTATATCACTTTTTTGTCAAAAGAAAAAGACTTGAGACCAGTGTCTCAAATCCTTTGTATAGCTTGTTTTGTGGCTGTATTTTAGTTGGAATGCTCAAACGTGTTATTAGTAATTCTTATAAGTGACTATGGCTTGTTATTAGAAAAGACTATAGGTCAGTTTAATCAACTTTTTTCCTGTTCAAGTGGAACGACTGCGAGTGTCTTTCCTAAACTAGCAAGAACTCTTAAGACCGTATCCAACTGAGGACTGGTCTTACCTGTCTCCATCCTAGCTATAACAGGCTGGCTCACTCCACTGAGTTCTTCTAGCTTTTTCTGACTAATCCTTTGCTCACGCCTAGCCTCAATCAACTCACTCATAATAACCACTCGCATATCACTTTCAAGAATTTCTTTCTTGGTAAAGAGTTCTGTTCGGACATCCTTCCAATTACTTCCAATGGCACTATTTTTCATGTCTCAATCCTCTTTCTTTCAAATTCTCGAGTTCACGCTTTGCTTTTTAAACAAATTATAACTTAAAAGTTATTAAAAGTAAATTCTAATACCCATAAAAAGGAGACCTTAGAATCATTCTAAAGGTCTCATCTTTATTATTCGAAAAAATTACGAGAAGAGTTATAATATGGAGCTAATCCTGACTCTTACTCCAGCTCAATGCCTTTCTCACGGAGATTAGCCAGACACTCATCATAGTAGGAGTCATCATGCTCACTATAGATGGGAGTGGTCAGCTCCTCCTCAGACAAATCCTCATAAGCGGAGCAGATTTTCCCACGGTAGTTCTTGTCCAGCCACTCTGGACTGACATTGTAGCCACGGCCAGCCATCTCCTTCATGATCAAGCGATGATAGGCATAGAGACGATAGGGCGAGTGGGTAAAGACATAGTCCACCGTCGCATGCTTTCTGCCCCAGCCATTACCACGCAAGGCGCAGCATTCTCGATGTTGTCCCAAAAGCTGAGGCCGGGGAAGTTGTGAAATCAAAGCCTCATGCCAAAGTCTCATGAGAGTCTCCTTTCAGTAAAGTCGAATGTTGCAAGTAGGTATTGGGATAGCGATCCAGCAACACTCGAGTCTTAGCAATCAAGTCTTCCTTGGAAACCTGACCAAAGCGGTAGCGATCCAGCAAGAGCATATAGTCCTTGCGCTCAGCATCTGTCGCTTTCTTTTTGAAATAGCCCCAAATATGCTGAAAGGCATTGCAAACCTGACCCCTACGCTCAGGGATTTGACAGGCACGGTCGATCAATTCTTGAACCAGACTCAGCTCCACCTCTTCATTCTTCAAGTATTGGCGAATCTCATTGTAAATATTGCTTGAATGGCTCAAAACGAGGTATTTATTTCTAGCCCAGAGTTGCTGGCATTGGGATTTTTGATTAGTTTGTTCCATCTTTTTCCTTACTTTCTATCAGTTTCCAGGAAGTATGGAAACAAAATTGTATCCTAAAAATGAGAGAATTATGAGCGGATAAATAGTGTTTTTGGTAGTTCCTGATTTTTCTAATAAACCTTGATTTACGAATATTTGGAGATAACGACGCATGGTTGCTGCACTCAGCCCCGTCAGTTCTTGTGAAACTGCATTTGTTACCTGATAATGCTCTACAAGATAAGATTCTATTTTTTCAAAAATAGCTAGCTCACGTGGTTTCAAAAGCAATTGAATCAGCTTTCCCGTACTATCAATTTAGAGATAACTATAATCAAGCAAGGTTTCTAAAATCGCTTCAAGCATAAATTGAGTGAATTCTATCTCAAAATATACTATGCAAGAGTTTTAAATATATTTATATAAACCTCTTGCATAGTATGGAAAGATAAATATTTAACTAAACGTTGTTATTGCTCTTATTAAAAATTATGTTATTTTCCGTGATTAAATCTTCATATTCAAAACAATCACTGTAATAAAAATCAATCAGATTAACAATTGTTGCAAAATCTAGTTCCTGAACCGCATTAAATTTATCTGTTTTCAAACCAGTATTTAAGACAAATTTATAATCTTCAAAATCATAAAAATCAGGCTCAGTTTCTGAATTTAGATTCATCATGATACGTGATGTCTTTGCTAACAAGCAGATATATTGAAAATCTCTATCAATATAAATTGTTTGATTGTTTGGATGAGCCATAATAAAGTGCTGATTTGGCGTGAGCATAATTAGATTTTCTAAGTAGTCGGCAATTTCAGGAAATAGTGACTGAGGAAAAATATGATGCGCTTGAGTTGCCTTTACTAATTCCGTAGACTGTTTAACCTCCGATACACCATTTCTCCATCTATCATTAAATTGTCTAATTTGGCGTTTAGCTTTGTTAACAGTATATTTCTCGATAGCTTTAGCCTGATAATGTTGGATTATCGATTTGTTTTCTACTCTCGTTTCCATCTTATTTTTTCCTGACAATTCATCTCGCCAATTTATTCTATTATACTGTAAGTCACTTAAAATGATTATATTATTCGAAATTCTCCCCTTAATAGTTCCTTTTTTCTTTAGTTTAAAAGCTAAAGGATTTAAGACTTTAGTAAAAATCCGACCACATTCCGTTTCACCATTAATTGGAGTATTCTTAATGGTGAAATTGATAAATTCGTCCCTCAATATTTTATAATGGTCTTGATCTTGAAACTCAAAAAACATTTCAAATTTTAAATATAAATCACTATCCTTTAAAACTTTTGTGATATATAAGAAAAGAAAGTTAAGTGCATTTATTGGCCGAAATGCTATGTACTCTAATAATTCTAGATTTTTGACTCTATAAAAATAACGGTTACCTGATTTTCTAACATCTAAAATTCTGCTGTATCCAAACAGCTTTATGGGTTGTCCAAAATACTTATCATACTCATTGCTAGCTTTTTTTGATTCTGTATCCGGTTTCGAGAAAATTTCTAATACATTTTCACGAGCATAGTCATAATGCCAAATATCAGAAACCGTAAATTCTTTCGATATATCATTTCCTATATACGATAAAATACAATCAGCGATGATTGAAAGAACATCATATGTACATTTCTGATCTATCCATCTAGCATTATTTGTTTTACGAATATCGTAATCAAATTGTGATAAAAATTGTTCAATATTCATAGATTATATCCTTCTTCAAAACTATTAAAAATCTTGTAAATATCAGTATCTGTATTAAAGAGAGAAGATTCTATTCTTTTTTTGACATGTAATTTATCCGGAGGAGTAACATACTCACTGTATTTACCTGTTTCTGAAACTTTAAAACCATACTCAGAAATTAAGTGATTTATAAATCTATTTGAATTAATTCTTGCTTGAATTCCATGAGTTTGACGGCCTGCAGATCTTGCGTTACTGAGAGATTGAGATAATTGTTGTAAACTTGGTAAATCTTTAAGATAGTGAATGCGGCATTCCTTTGCCCATGCACCATCTACGTAATTACCCTCAACTTGAATCTCTACAGACTTATCATAATAGGAATATTGTTTGCCCCTATAACTACTATAATGACGAATATTCGTTAAAAAACCCAATACAAAAACAAACTCTTCTATACTTTCAAAAGAAATTCCCGAAGTCCCCCACCGTGGGTTGATTGTTGTAAAATCAATTATCATTTTATTTTTTCCCTTATTTTAAAGCACCAAACCAATAACTACTTGTTTTATCTATATTCAAAGAACGAGTTTGAAAATTTCTAGCAATTTGATAAAACTTTCTATATTCATCAGTAGAAAAGTAAGCACGTTGACGTTCTGTTAATTCTTTTATATTCTTAGGTATCAATACCGCCAGCGACCCATTAGTTACCATCCCATGAGGTTTTTTCATAACTCGTGGTTTATAGGTCATATTAGGAGTAATATAAACATCATCATTCAAATACTTATATGTTGCAAATTTCTGTACTAAGTCACGAGAAATATAGGAATCATAATTGTCAATTTGAATGATTCTTAAGCCATCATCACTAACATTTCTAGATTTTAAAACTCTAATATCTTTAGAATTTTGATTTTTTAATTTAGAGTTAGAATTTGTTATTTGTCTATCTCGAAAAACATCAAAAATATCAAACTCCATCTTTTCATATACTCTATCAAAATCATCGTTACGATAGATAACCCAGTATGGAAGGTTTTTGTCAAAAATATAGTCTTTCCTTTGGTTAACAATCATGTTCCTTGGAAGAGATTTAACTAGTATATTTTTAGTTCTAGTTCCAAAAGTTTTTATTGCTAAATTTATAGTTTCAACTAAAACACCTTTAAAACCTTTTTCACCAAAATCTAAAATATTGTATATATCATAATTTTCAAGAAATTCACGAGTTTTATGATATTCAGGAGTATTGAGAATATTTTTAGGTAAAATCATTGAAACATAGTTTGCTGATTTTACAGCTTTTTCCAAAATAAACTCTGCAAGGTTTGTTGACTCATCATTATAATTCTGTTTTCTATAAGCAACAGAATCTTTAGATGATAATTTCAAAAAAGGAGGATTACCAATAATTAAGTCAACTTTCTGATGCTCAAATGTCATATAATCACTATGGATATATTCTATACTGACATTTGAGGGCAAATTGTTGTCGTATAATAATTTTAGAAGTTCAAGTATATCTGGATCAATATCAATAACTGTTAAATTAATAAGTTTATCAGCATATTTTCTAAAAATAAATGGAAGAAAATTTCCAGCACCAACAGAAGGTTCAATAATTGAAATTGTTTTTTTTTCAAAATTAGGTAACACATCCAATATCTCTTGAATAATAAATTTATTTGTATAATATGCTGAATGGCTTTGACGTTTCAAATTTGCCATTTCAATGACCAAAGATAAAGTCGATAAAGATAACGTTTCCTTGCTATCTAAAATGAATTGTTTTAGATTATCAAAAACATCTAAATTTTTTTCAGTAATAATTTTTTTAATTTCAGTTTCAGTAAGTATATCTTGATTTAAGAAAATATTAATTTTACGAGCAATTGATTGGAAAATAGCAGTAGGTACTGCTTCTCCAATACTCTGTCGGATATTCATTTCCTCTTTCTTTGAAAGCTTCCGTTTTTCTTCATAGGTAAGAGCATTTAGTTCATTTAAATCTTTATCTAACCACTTGAATTGTTCAGGAATAGTCATCATCTTCATTAATTCACGGATAGAAAAAACTCTATCTTGTGTTGGATGAACTGTATTTTGACTTGCCATTTGATCATTTCTAGTATGAATACATGGAGCCACTTTGCTGTATATTTGACGAGTATATTTATCGGAATTTTTAGACTGATTAATAATAATTTCCCCATCAACAACCCTATGAGGTTTCTTTTTATCATCTTCATTATCAAAGGCACTTTCCCCTTGACCCAGATCATGAATCCAAGAACGCATATGCTCTGGATAAACTCTAAAACTATGATAAAAATCTCTTACATTATACTCTCCCCACTCCAACTCATCCATGTCCCCAATAACGTCATATAAGGATTTTTCTTCAACATACTCTGGAAACAACTCACTCGGAACTATCTGATTTGATAATTCTTTATCAACACCAATTACTAGAGTTCGAGGACGAGATGAGTTAGAACCATAATTTTTAAAGTTTAAAACTCGTTTTTCAAAGATATAATCTTCCCCTAGTTCTTCCGTTATCATATCTCCAATTGAAATAATCTCACCTGTTTTAGAAAAACAACCTGTCTTCCAAAAAGCTGCGACGTTTTCAAAGATAAAAAAACGTGGTTTAATCTCTTTAACAATTGCTACACTTTCATTTACTAAACTATTTCGATTTATTTCATTAGATTTTTTTTTATGGTTAGCAACACTCATTCCTTGACACGGGGGAGTCGCAATAATAACATCAACTCTATCATTTCCAAGTCGCTTCCATTTTTTTATTTCAGTATATATTTTTTCTTTTGTATCATCAAGCTTGATATCACCAGATATATATCCTGTATCAAACTTACATTTATTATTAATTTTTTGAATATTTAGTCTACGATCTATAATCTCATTCGTTGCAATACACTCAAATTCTTCAATCTTAAAACCATAGCATCCTACGCCTGCAGAAGAGAATAAACTAATATAAGTTGGTTTATTGTCTATCATTATTTTCCCTCACTCATTTCATACATATTTATCAACATTTTTTAAACATTGTATTTTTGTTTTTTAGAGTAAACATTTCCACAATCTATCAAAAACTTCCGCAACTTATTGTAAATTATAGATGTGTATCCGTTCACCTATTCAAAAATCTCTTTAGTAAATTATAACATAGAAATCACTTAAATCCTAGAATATTGAGTCTTCAAATATTTTGTTTACTGTACCTAAAAAAGCAATAGCTTATCCTTAATAATTGTTGAATTAATTTATCGATAAACTTTTTTATGACTTTTGGTAGTATCCAAAATCACAAAAATCCCCTTAGAAATCCATTTCTAAGGGGCTGTCTTTATCCAGCTACTTGTTCTGTTTCTTCTACTTTTACTTTTTTCTCCTTCTTACTCGAACCAGTCAATCGGCGCTTGCTATCTCGGATGGTATTCAGATCCTTGAGGAGTTTGGTCAGGTGCTCTTTTTCTGGATAGGCTTCTGCGCTGGCTGCGGTATAGCGCATAAAGAGGTCGTAGATGCTGGTTAGTTCCGTACGGACTTGTCTGGTCTTGCCGACTTCCTTAGCAGACTTATGCGCACGCGCCTGACTTTCCACCTTATCATAGTCTTCCTGCGCACTGATCACCGCCGTCAGCATAGGTGTCAAACCTAGACTGGTAACGGCCGTATGGTAGGGTTCTTCACTGAGGGTTTTGAGCAGACTCTTGATTTCTGCCGTTTCCACATCATTGCTATGCTTGGTGATATCCTTGTACTTGGCAAAGACTGGTTTCAAGGTCTCATGAGCTTCTTTGAGTTTGGTCTCCTTGATCTTAGCAAATCCCCTATGAAGAGTAAAGAGACCGACTAGGGCACTGTCACGATTGCGATCGACTTCGGTCAGGTTCGTCGCCTCTTTCTTTTCTACGATAGCGAGTTGGGCTTGGAAGTCTGCTAGTTTGCTCTTGAAGGAGTCGAGGTGCTTGCTATACATAGGCTCGTCCTTATGCGCCTTAGCAAAAACTTCTAGTAGTTGACCCGTATCTACCATGAGACTCTCAAACTCACGGTTGGTAAAGTTGGTATAGCTTAGCGGACGGATGGTGAATGTTTTTGTCATGATGGTAACCTTTCTATTTAACGAATCATTTAGTTTTCTCTTTATCAAATAAAGACTGGATTAGTTCAGGAAGATAGACCTGTTTTTGATCTGTTTTTACAATGCTTCCTTGTCTAGGAGGTTGAATCAAAGGTCTATCCTTTCTTACATAGACTTGAAGCAGTACACAGACCAAAAATAGGAGGCCCCATAGAGGAAGATCCAATAGGATACTCTCCTCATTTTCTTTATTTTTCTTCATCAGATTTCTCCTTTAAGTTGATAAGACAATTCTAACAAATAGCAAAGAACTTAGGACACTCATCCGCTCAACTGTCTACTTTATCATCCCAACAGCACTTTTTTTGCCTATTTTTTACTTTTATAGAATAAATCCGTCATTTTAAAATAATACTCAATGAAAATCAAAGAGCAAACTAGGAAGCTAGCCGCAGGTTGTACTTGAGTACAGCAAGGCGACGCTGACGTGGTTTGAATTGGATTTTTGAAGAGTATTAAAAATCCCTATCTGACTGGAAACATATCCGTCCATCAGATAGAGACTCTTACTATTTTTAGATTTTAACTTTTCTAGCTTTAGAATACATCTAAACTTTAGG
Organism: Streptococcus sp. 27098_8_51; assembly: GCF_041432205.1. Taxonomy (GTDB): domain Bacteria; phylum Bacillota; class Bacilli; order Lactobacillales; family Streptococcaceae; genus Streptococcus. The sequence continues at coordinate 39,348 of NZ_JAPVZE010000006.1, read as the reverse complement.
AAAGATGACTATTCGAAAGTTCGAAGACCCCAAAACTTTCTTAGGCAGAGCATTCGAAGCTTAGAATACTTATAAATTTATGTATTTCTTATCATTCTAAGTTTAAAATACATGTAAACTTTAGGAAATTCATATCTTCGAAACTTCGAATAGCTACCTACCCTACTCGAATCGGCTTTTAACTTTCTTCTTAGTCAAGGTACGGTCGTTTTTGTTAGAGAGAGCTTGGATACGAGCTTCAAGAAGGATTTTCCGTCCGGCCTCTGTTCGTGTGTAGATCAGGTGATAACGTCCAATAGTTGGCGTCAGAAAGTCGAGGAATTTCTGTGCATCTTCCTTGCGCTTGTCAAAAAGACTTGGCACGACATAGTAAGGTGACTGACCTTGTCGGACTTTCTCTGCCTTCAAGAGATAACGCTGGTTGTCCACTGGTGCAAAGAATTCTCCCACAGTCTGCGCAAACAGCTCCTTGTCCCTCATGCTTCCTCCCTTGAGATAGGCAAAAACCATATAGTTGTCCTTGTTCTCCTCTACCTGAACACGGGATTGATCGTCCATTAGATGCCCCGAATCTAGCAGAGCCTTTCGGATCTGCTCACCAAGGAATTGCATACGCCTATAGGGGCTTTTATAGAGGAGATAGCGTGATGTAGCAAAAGCTAGAAAGAGGAGACAGGCTGCCGTAAGCCACCAAACTCTAATCAGTCTCAATCTAAACAACAAGAGCAATAAATCCACTGCTAGGAGCAACAAAGACATGCGAACCCATTTTAATGCATCAAACTGGAGCATGATTGAAATCTTCTGTTGTTGAGCAGCGACTTCAGTGACAATCTCAAATCGATCTGCCACCACGAGAGCATCTTGCCATTTTTTGCGCAAGCCTGCTCGATCCTTGGAGAGACTCTTAACTCGCTCATTATACTCGCTGATTTGCTTTTTCCTAAAGGGGGGCTTTGGAAAATCCAAACGATCCAAGCCGGTCTCAATACTCTCCTGATTATAGGCCAAGCCAAGAAAATGCTCCATCCGTCGCGACAAGGTTTGCAGATCCTGATTGCTCTCTGATCTAGGCTCCTCACCAGGAAGAGTGATAAGTGCTTGCGCTTGAACGGCTACCAGATGCCAGATGTTACTGGTCTTTTCTGGATGTCCCGGCCAGATACGAATGGCACGGCCACGCATCTGGTTACTTAGCATAAAGCTCCCCACAAAGCTTCCGAGTATTAGAGAATTAACACAAGGAGCATCCCAACCCTCTCCGAGGAGAGATTTGGTTCCGACTAGGACTTGAATCCGCCCTCGTTGAAAAAGCTCCGTCACTGCCGCTACGATTCCCTTAGCTGAGCTAGGAAAACCAACCTGCACATAATCTTTTGGATCCAAGTGACCAATAGATGAGAAACTAAGAGGAACCTGTGGCAAGAGTTCCTTCAACTCTGCTGCCACATCGGTAGGCAAAATAACGACACTACCTGACAAGACAGCCAAAGACACAGGTATCTCTTGCTCCTGAGCTTTTCGACGAATGCTTTCAAAATAAGGGAGAACCCCCAACTGAGAAATGGTTGCCTGATTATCTCCCAGATAGGTGGCAAAATCCTTGCGAATATAGTCAGCTAGTACTAACTGTCTCAGTTCCTGACCTAGACTCTCATACTCTGTCCAGAAGATATCAGCGATGGCAGACAATTTCCCCAGAGATTGAGTTAAAAGCTGGTCAGAAGCCTTAGACTTAACCAGATAAACCTGACGTTTTTCCACCAACCCACGCGCCTTCAAGTCAGCCTCTAACTTTTTCCTATATCCATCTGGATCCTCATACCAATCTGGTGTCTGATAGAGTATGCTCTGCAACAGCGTCTCCAACCAGTAGGAGGTCAATGTTGGAAGCCTCTGGGTTCCCAGTAAATTTTGCAAAGAGGGAGGAATCGTTAACCCCTGAGAATGCATATAAATCAACATAGCAGACAAGTACTTGGGATCTTCTAAAAGCAAATCAGATGAAATATCCCCTTTGAGGACCTTAGACCCTGCTACAAATGTTTGAAAATCAGGATCGACTATAAGGTGATGAATATAGTCCCACTTAGTCTCCTCAAACTGTTTGAGACGTTCCGCCTCTTCAGCTGTTGGTGAGCACATATAGACAAAATCCTGATGAGGGCAAAGAGTGTCTTCCTTGACTAGTTCAGGTACCGTGATTTCTTGATCGATCTCCCCGCACATTCGGATATAGCGTTCCCAGAGTTCAGGATCGCTGTCATATGGTGGTGTCGCTGTCAGGGAGATGAGTTTCAGCGGTCCATACTGCTTGCGAAAGGCTTCCAGACTTTTCCACCATTCATTGCGCAGGTGGTGGCATTCGTCCAAACAAAGAGTAGCAACTTTCTGAGCTCTTAGGCTTGCAAGCAAATCAAACCCCACAAAATCCTCTGCTTCTCCATCTTCTTGTGATTGCAGTTGGTTCATGGCACTATGAAAAGCCTGATAGGTCACAATTGTTAATGCCTTCATCTCCTTTAAGTTTTGGGAAACGAGGTCTGAAAGCCTCTGACCATCCTCTAGAAAAGCAGTTTGGATCCTATCTACCCATTGTTCGCGAATGGTGACAGTCGGAACTAAGATGAGGGCTGGGTTGCCAAAACGAGCGATTAGCTCGATACCAATGGTTGTCTTTCCAGACCCTGGAGCGGCCACTAGATGAACATGACCGTCTGCTTGATAGTCCTGAAAACAATCCAAGACCTGTTTTTGATATTGGCGCCAGCTTCCTTTAAAGTTTAAACCTAACATGATACCCCTCATTCTATACCGTCATTTTCTTATTCTCATTTTACCACACTTATTTCTCCAGTCAGATAATCCAGATAGTTTTTCTCCATAAAATATGGTATAGTAGAATCATACTATCTATGAGGAGTTTACATGTCACAGGATAAGCAAATGAAAGCTGTTTCTCCCCTTCTACAGCAAGTCATCAATATCTCATCTATCGTCGGGGGAGTCGGTACCTTGATTTTCTGTATTTGGGCCTATCAGGCAGGAGTGTTACAGTCAAAGGAAACCCTATCAGCCTTTATCCAGCAAGCTGGAGTCTGGGGGCCACCACTCTTTATCTTTTTACAGATTCTACAAACCGTTGTACCGATCATTCCGGGAGCTTTGACCTCAGTGGCTGGGGTCTTTATTTACGGCCACATCATCGGGACTATCTATAACTATATCGGCATCGTGATTGGCTGTGCCATTATCTTTTACCTTGTGCGCCTCTACGGAGCTGCCTTTGTTCAGTCGGTCGTTAGCAAGCGCACCTATGACAAGTATATCGGTTGGCTAGATAAGGGCAATCGTTTCGAGCGGTTCTTTATCTTTATGATGATCTGGCCAGTTAGCCCGGCTGACTTTCTCTGTATGCTGGCTGCCCTCACCAAGATGACCTTCAAGCGCTATATGATTATCATCGTTTTGACCAAGCCCTTTACCCTAGTGGTTTATACTTATGGTTTGACTTATATTATTGATTTCTTCTGGCAGATGTTTTGAGGATAGAATATAGCCTGATACTAAATATACTTTGGTATGGAAATCATGCCTATTTGTCAATAGTGAAGCGAGGATTTACCTAGCCTTTCCGCCGTGATAAAAACACCTGAAATCTAATGGTTTCAGGTGTTCGGAAACTTTGAGACAGTAGGCTCAAAGTTTAGGTATGGAATTTCGAAGAAAGTCGCTACCGTCCGTAATCACTTAAGGAAAGGCTCAAAAAAATTGTCTTCAAAGAAAATATCCGTTTGGTTTCCCAAGCGGATGTTTTCTTTGTTTTATTTTGCGACACTCTTAGCAAGGACAAAGTTCCCAAGTGTGGCAGAACCATTTCCAGCAACTGCTGGCGTCACGATATAGTCACGCACGTCTGGTACTGGTAGGTAGCCATTGAGGAGAGCCGTGAATTTCTCACGTACACGGTCCAGCATGTGTTGTTGGGCCATGACTCCACCACCAAAGACGATGACGTCTGGGCGGAAAGTTACTGTAGCATTAACCGCAGCCTGAGCGATATAGTAGGCTTGAACGTCCCAGACAGAACTGTTGAGTTCAATGTTTTCACCACGAACACCTGTACGGGCTTCAAGACTTGGACCAGCTGCAAAGCCTTCCAAACAGCCCTTGTGGAAAGGACAGACACCGTTAAATTCTTTTTCTACATCCATTGGGTGTTTAGCCACATAGTAGTGCCCCATCTCAGGATGACCTACACCACCGATAAACTCACCACGTTGGATAACACCTGCACCGATCCCTGTACCGATCGTGTAGTAGACCAAGTTTTCGATACGGCCACCAGCATTGTTACGAGCAACCACTTCACCATAGGCAGAGCTGTTTACGTCTGTTGTGAAATACATGGGTACGTTGAGGGCGCGACGGAGGGCACCAAGTAGGTCTACATTTGCCCAGTGAGGTTTTGGAGTCGTTGTGATAAAGCCATAGGTTTTTGAGTTTTTATCGATATCGATAGGACCGAAGGAACCGATGGCAAGACCTGCAAGATTATCGAATTTTGAAAAGAACTCGATGGTTTTATCGATAGTCTCGATAGGAGTTGTTGTAGGAAACTGTGTTTTTTCTACAACATTAAAATTTTCATCTCCGACAGCACAGACAAACTTTGTACCGCCTGCTTCTAAGCTTCCATATAATTTTGTCATGATAAACCTCTTGTTTTTATTTTCTTTATTATAGCACATTTTGAAAGTCTAGATTTCTCTATATTTTAGATTTTCCTCTGTAAATCTTACCATTCAAGCAAAAACGAACAAACATGTCATTTGTTCGTTTTGTTTTTAGATTTGATTTTTGAAGAGGATTAGGCTTTAACTTCGATGATTGCGTCACCCTTAGCAACTGATCCAGAAGCAACTGGATTTACTGAAGCAAAGTCTGCAGTGTTTGTTACGATAACCATAGTTGTGTTATCAAGACCTGCAGCAGCAATCTTAGCTGAGTCAAATGTTCCAAGAACATCTCCAGCTTTAACCTTGTCACCTTGGGCAACTTTATGGTTGAAGCCTTCACCGTTCATTGAAACAGTGTCGATACCAACGTGAATTAAGATTTCAGCACCGTTAGCTGTTCTCAATCCATAAGCATGGCCAGTTGGGAAGACGATTGTTACTTCAGCATCAGCTGGTGCATAAACAACATCTTGGCTAGGTTTCACGGCGATACCTTGTCCCATAGCTCCACTTGAGAATACTGGGTCATTCACATTTGAAAGAGCAACAACGTCACCAACGATTGGTGTTTGGATAACACCTTCGCTAGGTGAAACCACAGTACCAGTTACTGCTTCTTCTGTTAAACGGTCAGTTTCAGCTTCAGAAATTGCTCCTGAAACTTCTTCTACTTCATCTTCGTAACCAAACATGTAAGTAAGAGCAAAACCAAGTACAAATGATACAGCTACCATAAGAAGGTATTGTAGAAGTTGTCCGTTACCAATGTAAAGCATTGTACCAGGGATGACTGTGATACCATTACCAGTACCAGCAAGTCCAAGGATAGATGCCAATCCACCACCGATTGCACCAGCAATCAATGAAAGGAAGAATGGTTTACGGAAACGCAAGTTAACCCCGAAGATAGCAGGCTCAGTAATACCTAGGAAGGCAGAAAGAGCAGCTGGGAAAGCAAGTGTTTTAAGTTTAGGATTTTTAGTTTTCACACCAACGGCTACTGTCGCAGCCCCTTGAGCTGTCATCGCTGCAGTGATGATGGCGTTGAATGGGTTAGCATGGTCAGCAGCAAGCAATTGAACTTCAAGCAAGTTGAAGATGTGATGAACACCTGATACGACGATTAATTGGTGAACTCCACCAATCAAGAAACCACCAAGTCCGAATGGCAAGTTAAGAATAGCTTTTGTTCCAATGAGGATGTAACTTTCAACAACGTGGAAGACTGGTCCGATAACAAACAATCCAAGGATTGACATTACAAGGAGTGTTACGAACGGTGTTACCAAGAGGTCAAGTACATCTGGAACAACTTTACGAACAGCTTTTTCAAATTTAGCTCCGACAACCCCGATGATGAAGGCTGGAAGAACTGAACCTTGCAAACCTACAACTGGGATAAATCCGAAGAACTGCATTGCAGTTACTTCACCACCAGAAGCAACAGCCCAGGCATTTGGAAGTGAGTCAGATACGAGCATCATACCAAGGACGATACCAACGGCTGGGTTACCACCGAATACGCGGAAGGTTGACCATACAACCAAACCTGGCAAGATGATGAAGGCTGTATCTGTGAGGATTTGGCTGTAAATGGTAACATCTTCTGGAAGTGTGATTCCAAGAGCGTTCAAGAGACCACGAAGACCCATGAAGAGACCTGTCGCTACGATAACTGGAATGATTGGTACAAAGACGTCACCGAAAGTACGGATAGCACGTTGGAACCAGTTTCCTTGTTTAGCAGCTTCTGCTTTCATGTCTTCTTTAGAAGATGTTGGCAAACCGAGTGCAACCACTTCGTCGTACATCTTGTTTACTGTACCAGTACCAAAGATGATTTGGTATTGGCCTGAGTTAAAGAAAGCTCCTTGAACTTTATCCAAGTTCTCAATCACTTCCTTATTGATTTTCCCTTCATCTTTGACCATGACACGTAGACGAGTCGCACAGTGGGCTACACTGTTGACATTTTCACGTCCACCAAGGGCTTCGATGACTTTTTTTGCAATATCCTGATTGTTCATTTGCAAAAATCTCCTTATAAAATTTTGTTCTTGTTTGAAAGCGATTTTATTCGCCCTACGACTATTATTTTATCATGTTTCTAAAATATGTCAAGCGTTTTGCAGGATTTTTTATTCCCTTTCTTTTTTCTCTAATTATTTTTGCTCGTTTTTGAGGGAAATTCTCTTTTTACTCAAAAAAATATCTTTATACTTGAGAAATTAAGGCTTTTATTTACATTTTCTTTCATTTTTTCGTGAATATTTGCCAGATTCCCTTTACTTGTTTTATAGCAATCGTTTGACATATTTTTCTTTTTTTTAACATAAAAGACTTGCTTTTTTTGCCGAAAACGTTTACTATTAATAATAGAATAGAACTCTTAGGGAGGAAAGATAAAATGGAATGGACAACCGAGCGCCGTTATAGACGCTATGAAGATTGGTCTAATGATGAAATCAAGCAAATCAAGGAAAAGATGACACAATCTCCTTGGCATACTCGTTACCATGTTGAGCCTAAAATGGGGCTTCTCAATGATCCAAATGGCTTTTCTTATTTTGATGGCAAATGGATCCTCTTTTACCAAAACTTCCCCTTTGGTGCAGCCCATGGGTTGAAATCTTGGGTGCAGCTTGAAAGTGATGATTTGGTGCACTTTTCAGAAACTGGAGTCAAAGTATTGCCAGATACTCCATTGGATAGCCACGGTGCCTACTCTGGCTCTGCCATGCGGTTCGGCGATAACTTGTTCCTATTTTATACAGGAAATGTCCGTGATGAAAACTGGATCCGTCACCCTTACCAGATTGGTGCTTTGATGGATAAGGATGGCAAGATTACAAAGATTGACAAAATATTGATTGACCAGCCAGCAGACTCCACTGATCACTTCCGCGACCCACAAATTTTTAACTTTAAAGGGCAATATTATGCTATCATTGGTGGACAGGACTTGGAGAAAAAAGGCTTCGTCCGTCTCTACAAGGCTGTAGACAATGATTACACAAACTGGCAAGCAGTTGGTGACCTTGACTTTGCTAACGACCGCACTGCCTACATGATGGAATGTCCAAATCTGGTCTTTGTAGGGGAGCAACCTGTCCTTCTCTACTGTCCACAAGGATTGGATAAGGCTGTTCTAGACTATGACAATATCTATCCAAACATGTACAAAATCGGGGCTTCCTTTGATCCTGAAAATGCCAAAATGGTAGATGTGTCTCCATTGCAAAATCTAGACTATGGTTTTGAAGCCTATGCAACTCAAGCCTTTAACGCTCCGGATGGACGTGCACTAGCAGTAAGTTGGCTTGGACTACCAGATGTTTCTTACCCATCTGACCGTTTTGACCACCAAGGAACCTTCTCTTTGGTCAAGGAACTCACTATCAAAGACGGCAAACTCTACCAATATCCAGTCGCAGCCGTCAAAGAACTTCGTTCTTCTGAAGAGGTCTTCTCAAATCGTACTCAAACCAATAACACCTACGAACTCGAGCTCAACTTGAAAGCCAATAGCCAGAGCGAGATTGTCTTACTTGCTGATAAAGAAGGCAAGGGACTTTCCATCAACTTTGACCTTGTAAAAGGTCAAGTGACAGTGGATCGTAGCCAAGCTGGAGAACAGTATGCCCAAGAATTTGGGACGACTCGTTCTTGCCCTATCGATAATCAGGCTACTACTGCTACAATTTTCATCGACAATTCTGTCTTTGAAATTTTCATCAATAAAGGAGAAAAAGTATTTTCTGGTCGCGTCTTTCCGCATGCCGATCAAAACGGTATCCTGATCAAGTCTGGAAAGCCAACCGGAACCTACTATGAATTAGATTATGGTCGCAAAACTAACTGATGTCGCCAAACTTGCAGGCGTCAGCCCCACTACCGTCTCACGGGTTATCAATAAAAAAGGCTATCTGTCTGAAAAAACCATTCTCAAGGTCAATGAAGCCATGAGAGAATTGGGCTATAAGCCCAACAATTTAGCTCGTAGTCTGCAAGGAAAATCTGCCAAGTTGATTGGACTCATTTTCCCAAACATCAGTCATGTCTTTTATGCGGAGTTGATTGACAAGTTGGAACACCAACTCTTCAAGAATGGCTACAAGACCATCATCTGTAACAGCGAACATGACTCTGAAAAAGAACGGGAGTACATTGAAATGCTGGAGGCCAACCAGGTCGATGGTATCATTTCTGGAAGTCACAACTTGGGAATCCAAGACTACAATCGCGTGACAGCACCGATCATTTCCTTTGACCGAAACTTGTCTCCAGACATCCCTGTCGTCTCCTCTGATAACTACGGTGGCGGGGTCCTCGCAGCCCAAACCTTGGTCAAGACAGGCGCTCGGTCTATCATCATGATTACAGGAAATGACAATTCCAACTCACCGACTGGACTGCGCCATGCTGGATTTGCCTCTGTACTCCCAAAAGCGCCTATTATCAATGTTTCGAGTGACTTTTCTCCCGTCCGAAAAGAAATGGAAATCAAGAATATCTTGACCCATCAGAAACCAGATGCGATTTTTGCTTCGGATGATTTGACAGCTATTCTAGTGATCAAAATCGCTCAAGAGCTGGGAATTTCTGTTCCTGATGAGCTCAAGGTCATCGGCTATGATGGAACTTACTTTATCGAGAACTACTATCCTCACCTGACAACGATTAAGCAACCTATGAAAGAGATTGCCCAACTCACTGTCGATCTCCTCTTGCAGAAGATTGAAGGCAAGGAAGTAGCGACAACTGGTTACTTCTTACCCGTCACCCTATTACCAGGAAAAAGTATTTAATACTCTTCGAAAATCTCTTTAAACCATGTCAGCTTCCATCTGCAACCTCAAAACAGTGTTTTGAGCAGCCTGCGGCTAGTTTCCTAGTTTGCTTTTGGATTTTCATTGAGTATAAACACAAGAAAACTCAGACGAATTCGTCTGAGTTTTTTATGATCGTAAACTTTTCAGATAGCGCTGAGCTGTCTCTAGGTTAAAGGTTTTATCTGCGATGAGTCGCTCAACGAGGGGAGCAACCTCGGACTCACTAGCACCTGCTAGGAGAGCTAGGGATTTGGCCTGTAATTTCATGTGGCCTTGCTGGATGCCCGTACTGACCAAGGCTTTGAGGGCCGCAAAGTTTTGGGCAAGACCGATAGACACGATAATCTGAGCTAATTCCTTGGCAGAAGGATTTCCTAGTAGTTCATGACTGAGAGCTACACGTGGGTTGAGACCGATAGAGCCACCCTTGGTCGCTACCGGCACGGGTAAGGTCATCTCACCGACCAATTCTTCTCTTTCCATGTCCAGCGTCCATTGACTGAGACCTTGATAGCGTCCATCTCGACTGGCAAAGGCATGAGCCCCAGCTTCGATAGCACGCCAGTCATTACCCGTGGCTATTAAAATGGCATCGATACCATTAAAAATCCCTTTATTGTGAGTAGCTGCTCGGTAAGGATCTGCCTGCGCAAACTGGCTAGCCAAAGCTATTTTCTCTGCTATTTCTCTGGCTTCATCCTTTTGTCGGCTCAAGTAGCGAAAGGCGATACGACAGCTTGATGTCACCAGAGAATCGGTCGCGTAATTGGACAGGATTCCCATGAGACTCTGCCCCTGACTGAGTTCTTCTAAGACCGGCTTCAAGGCTTCTAGCATGGTATTGAGCATATTGGCTCCCATGGCTTCCTGGGTATCGACATAGAGATAGACAACGAGAAAGTCTGTTTCACCTTTGATCTGCTCTACATGCAAATCACGCGCGCCGCCACCACGTTTGACGATAGAAGGATAGGCTTGATTGGCAAGTTCCAAGAGCTCCGCTTTCTTGCTGGCAATCTTCTCTTGCGCTTGTTCAGGATCAGCAACTTGATAAAGGGCTACCTGACCGATCATCTGGCGCTCATGTACTTGAGCAGTAAAGCCGCCTGCTCGCTTGATGATTTTGCTGGCATAGCTAGCCGCAGCAACCACAGACGGTTCTTCTGTCACATAGGGAACTGTGTAGTCCTGATCGTTCACCAAAATCTCTGGAATGATGGAATAAGGCAGAGAAAAAGTTCCTACCACATTCTCACTCAGCTGATCTGCAACTGCCAAGCTGATTTGTTCATCCTGCTCAAGACTCGTTTGCTTTTCAGGACTAAGGAGCGCCTGAGCTTTCAGCAACTCCAGGCGCTCATGGTATGTTTTTTTAGAAAATCCATTCCAACTTAACTTCATTATTTTTCAACCTTGCTATAACGGCGTTGGTGGTCGACAATTTCAACCAAGGCATAGTCTTGATATTCATAGCCTGCAAATTGGGCTGAACCAGATTCATCCAACTGCACCTCTTCGAAGAAGACTTTTTCATAGTCTGCAACGGATAGGGCTGTACGTTGCTTGAGTTTGCTCAAGCGCTCCTTATCAAGGTAAGCCTCATAGCCTTCGACCAATTCACCACTAAAGAACTCTGAAACCGCTCCACTTCCATAACTGTAGAGGGCAATTTTATCTCCAGCCTTCAAAGTCTCTGCATTTTCCAAAAGGGAGAGAAGTCCGAGGAAGAGGGAACCCGTGTAGATATTTCCAATCATCTGACTGTAAAGGATGGACTTATCAAAGTTCTCTTGCAAACTATTCTGTTTTTCTTTAGACAAAGTTTTGTCCATCATCTTGCGCAAGCCTTTTAGGGCCAACTTAGGATAAGGCAAGTGGAAGCAGATAGCCGCAAAGTCATCCATAGTCCAATCATAGCGTTTCTTGTATTCATCCCAAGTCGTTGTCAGGCAATCAAGATACTGTTGGGTCGAGTACATGCCGTTTACATAAGGAGTGCTTGAGTAGTTCGGACGCCAGAAATCCATGATGTCTCGCGTTTGAGCAACGTTATCATTGTTAAAGGCCATGATGCGCGGATTTTGAGTGATTAGCATCGCCACACTTCCAGCACCCTGGGTTGGCTCACCTGGAGTTCCCACACCATACTTGGCAATATCACTGGCAATGACCAAAACCTTAGACTCTGGAGAATTTTCCACATGCAATTTAGCATAATGAAGGGCAGCTGTCGCTCCATAGCATGCTTCTTTAATTTCAAAGCTACGAGCGAAAGGCTGAATACCTAACAAGCCATGAACAAAGACTGCCGCTGCCTTACTCTGGTCAATCCCTGACTCGGTTGCCACGATGACCATATCGATTTCTTCTTTTTCTTTATCTGTGAGGATAGAGTTGCTGGCACTAGCAGCCAAGGTAACAATGTCCTCAGTCAGTGGTGCAATACTAATTTCATTTAACAAGAGTCCCTTGCTAAATTTTTCGGGGTCAACTCCCCTCGCTTCTGCTAAGTCTTGTAATTTCAAGACATATTGACTGGTCGCAAAACCAATCTTATCAATACCGATTGTCATATTTACCTCTGTTTTTTCATTCATTGTAAAAAATCGTTTCATTCTATTTTATCACAAATAGGGACAAAAGAGAGAAAAAAGACTTGATTCAACAAATCAAGTCTTTGCTTTGACTGCATTAGGAAGAGATTCCTCGTTGTTTGCGGATGTAGTAATAAAGCTTTAGAATTACTGTTCCACTTGCCATTCCAATAGAAATAACGAGGGCTAACATAACCACCAAAGTCGCGCTGGCAATAGCATGGCTGTAATCTCCTGTCACAAAGAAAGCTGTCGTTCGATAGGATAAATAACCCGGCACCAAGGGGGCAAGAATGGCCAAGACAAAGACCACCGCTGGTGTCTTATAGACAATACTTAAAATCTGACTGATGCAAGAGCCAATTACTGCTGCGATAAAGGTCGCAAGAATAACATTGGTTGGTTCTTTGAGCACGAGATAGAGGAGCCAAACGCCCATTCCCAAAACACCACCAGGTAGGAGCATGGAGCGTTGAACATTCAGTACGATTAGAAAGGTGATAATGGCGAGTAAACTCGCCACTGCTTGCAGCAAAATACTTGTTAGAGTCATCTTATGTCATCAAAACCAGGGCGACAGAGGTGCCAGCCCCTAAAGCGAGGGTAATGAGCAAAGATTCAAACATCTTGCTCATACCAGAGTTGATATGGTTGGTCATGATATCCCGTACCGCATTTGTCAGAGCAATCCCTGGAACAAAGGGCATAACCGCTCCTGCTATAATCAGGTCTGCCGTCGAAGGAAATCCTGTATAGCGGGCCCAGAACTGGGCGATCAATCCGAAAACAAAGGCACCCGCAAAGGCCGTTACAAAAGGAATGCGGACAAACCTCTCTACGTAGAGAGAGAAGGCAAATCCAAATAAAGTCGCAATAGCCGCACCAAAAGCGTCATAAACATTGCCCCCAAACATAATCGAGAAGAAAGGGGCACTGAGGGTCGCTGCTACGGTCACTTGGAACTTGGTATAAGGAAGGGCTTGATTGCCGATTTCTTTCAGCTTTTTAAAGGCTGTCGAAAGATCAATCTGCCCTCCAACAAGCTCCCGTGATACTTGGTTGACATCACAGACTTTTTCAATGTTATAAGAGGATGAGGTTACCCGTTTCATCCGAGAAATATTGGTGTTTTCGATAGAAAAGAAAATAGCAGCGGGCATGGCAAGAACATTGCAATCCATTATTCCCTGCGAATGGGCAATACGGATCATAGTATCCTCAACCCGATGAATCTCTGAGCCACTTTTCAGGAGAATGGTTCCTGCTAGCATAATCACATCAATGACGGCATTCAACTCTCTCGATTCGTCCATTTTCTCCTCCTTTTTTCTACTCCCTATATTTTATCACAAAATCTTGTGAAAAAAAATCTTTGTCATGAAATCATGACAAAGATTCGTTTAATCTCGAGAACTTTCGTGGTTTCTTTCACCGTTTGGTTGATTCGTTGGAGGATTGTTGCCTTGTTGGTTACCTTGTTGATTTCCTTGCTGGTTCCCCTGGGTTGGACTTGTAGGAGAACCCTGGTTCCCACGTTGGGCAGGATTAGAGGATGAAGTTGATGGTGGTGTTTTTGGTTTGTAGATGGAAAGTTTGATACGCGTACTTGCAAGATCAACCAGTTCTCCTGCTCTTGGCGTTTGACTTACAACAGTTCCTTCTGCCGTTCCTTCAGGAGCATTCGATACTTCTACAACCTCAATATTTGCTTCCTTCACACCGACAATCTGAGTCAAGTTATTCTTTGTAAACTCGAGACTTGAACCGATGTAGTTCGGCATGCTGACACTAGTCACCTTCTTAGCCACTGTTAAGGTAATCGTAGTGGCTTTTGAGAGATCATAGGTCGAACCCGAAGCAGGGGTCTGTCTGAGGACGGTGCCAGGTTCGCTTTCGCTGGATTCTTCCTCTTCCATCTTGATTAGATTTTCAGGAACCTTCTTCTCCTTGAGTTCAGCTACGACATCCGTATACTTGCGTCCGACATAATTGCTCAATTGGAAGGATTGCTTACCAGAAGAAACAATCAAATTGACCTTGGTTCCTTCTTTTCGGCCACTACCAGCTTCTGGATCCGTTCGAATAACACGTCCTTCTGCTACTGTATCGCTGGCTTCTGACTTTTCTTCACCGGCTTCAAACTTGGATTTTTTAAGAGCTTCCTTAGCCTCTGCAACGGTTTGTCCAGCTACGTTAGGAATAGCAATCGTTGCTGGTGTTCTTGACAAAATCCAGACCAAAGAGGCTGCAACCAATAGAAGACTAGCCAAAAGAATCATATAGCGAGCCTTAAACTTCCGTTTCTTGGCTGGCTTTGGCGCTGGAGCCGGCTCTGCCACTGGTTGAGTTGGTTTCTTTGGCTGAGGGCGTTCTTCTTGCACCGGAGCTTTAGGAATCGATGTCAGTGTACTTTGTGGGACTTTAGGTAAAGTCTTAGTGTCTGCCTTACTCGCATCGTCAAAGACCAGCTTCGGTTCATTGCGACGATTATAAGACAAGCTAGTTGACAAGTCCACATACATTTCCGAAACAGACTGATAACGATCTGACAGCTTCTTAGCAGTTGCCTTGATGACAACATTTTCTAAAGCCTGAGGAACAGATGGATTTTCAGCTATGACGGACGGAAGTGGTTTCTGGAAATGCTGGAGGGCAATCGTAACCGCGCTATCCCCATCATAAGGGATATGTCCCGTCAGCATTTCATAGAAGATAATCCCCATTGCATAGATATCACTCTGGAAGGTCGCTTTAGAACCACGCGCTTGCTCAGGTGACAAATAATGAACAGAGCCTAACATTGAGTTTGTCTGGGTCAGACTGGTCTCTGCAAAGGCTACGGCAATCCCAAAGTCCGTGACCTTAGCTGTGCCGTCAGGTGTCAAGAGGATATTTTGAGGTTTCAAATCCCGGTGAACGATTCCTCGAGTATGGGCTAAGCGCATGGCCAAGAGGATTTGCCCCATAATCCGAACTGCTTCTTCATTTGAAAGAGGATAGTGTTCTTTGATATAACGCTTGAGGTCAAGGCCTGCTACGTATTCCATAGCCAGGTACTGTTGACCGTCTTCCTCACCAATATCTGTTATCCGAACGATATGAGGATGGTCCAGATCCGCCATGGCTCTCGCTTCGCGCTGAAAACGTGCCACAGCAATCGGGTCCGTCTGGTAGTTGGTCCTCAGGACCTTCACTGCCACTTCTTCCCCGTCTAGGATCAAATCCTTGGCCAAGTAAACATCTGCCATGCCTCCTCGACCAATCTGCTTGACAATCCGATACCGCCCGGCAAAAATCTTGCCGATTTGGATCATTCTGCTGCCTCCTCGTTCATGTAAACAAGGGCAACCGTAATGTTGTCTAAACCTCCTGCATTGTTAGCGAAGCGAATGAGGGTTGCCGCCTTGTCTGCTAGGGAAATATCACTGGTTACGATATCATAAATCTCGCTTGCCGAAATCATATTGGTTAGGCCGTCACTGTTGAGCAGGAGATAATCCCCTGACTCAAGTGTAATCATTCCAAAATCTGGTTGAATCTCATCTTTTTGTCCGATGGACTGAGTGATGATATTTTTTTGGGGATGGGCTTCAGCTTCTTCTGGAGTCAACTGGCCAGCCTTGAGCAATTCATTGACCAAGGAATGGTCACTGGTCAACTGGTGGTACTCTTCTCCACGAATCAAACCGATACGAGAATCTCCAATATGAGCATAGATAGCTTGGTTGTCAATAATAGCCATAGCTTCTAGCGTAGTTCCCATACCTTTGTAGTCTTCGTCCTGACCTAGTTGATGAATTTTTTGATTTTCAATCTCTAGGTAGTGGGCAAACCACTCACGAACTTCATTAACTGAGTCAATTTGGGTATCCACCCAAGCCACACCGAGGTCTGTTACCGCCATCTCACTAGCGATATTTCCTGCACGGTGTCCTCCCATCCCGTCAGCCAAGATGATCATAGTGCGTCCTGCTCGGTTGACAAAGTGATTGACATAGTCTTGGTTATTTGTTCGTTTCTGACCAACATCTGTTAATAATGCTATTTCCATTGTGTCAGTTCCTTCCTAATCTGATATCTTACGAAATTTGCTAATGAAGAATCCATCACTTCCATACAATTCTGGAGTAATCAGGATACAGCCATCTTTCAGGATATCTTTACATTCGTGTTCTAGTTTAACCTGCTCGAACTCGGGATGACTTTCTAAAAACGCCTCAACGACTTGAAAGTTCTCCTCAGAGACAATAGTACAGGTACTATACGTTATTATACCACCTTTTCGTAGTGTTTGACAAACACTACCTAATATTTCCAGCTGAATTTCCTGCAATGACGTGAAATCTGCCGTTTCCTTATTGTATTTGATATCTGGTTTGCGGCGCAAGAGGCCGATACCAGAACAAGGGGCATCTACTAAAATCTTATCAAAGGAGTCTTTTTCAAAAAACTCATGCACTTTTCTGGCATCCAATTTTTGCGTTTGCACTCGATCTGCCACACCTAAACGCTCCGCATTTTCTTGGATCAAGTCCAACTTGTGATCATAAAGATCCAAAGCCGTAACCTTACCAGATGTGAGGTAAGAAGCAATATGGGCTGTTTTCCCACCCGGAGCGGCACAGGCATCTAGGACCTGTTCATCACCTTGTAGATCAAGAGTCGGAGCAACCAATTGACTGGACTCGTCTTGGATGGTTATAGCCCCTTCTGCGAACAAATCATGACCTGCAAAGTGGCCTTGCTCCTTGACCAGACCTGTGGCCGCCAAAGGGGAATCAGTCGTCTCTAACACAGCTTTGATTTCCTCTTTTCGGCTCAAGTCAGTCACCCGAATGCTGGCTTTGTTACGCACCAAAAGGCTTTCAAAAATGGCTTGGGCTCGCTCTTCCCCGTACTCTTCCTTGAGCTTAGATACTAGCCAAACTGGGAGAGAATAGGCAATGGAATCACGCTTGTTTTTGCGTTTGATGCTGTCAATATCTGGCCAGCCTTCTCGTAAGATACGACGCAGGACGGCGTTGACCAATTTCTCACTGCCTTTTTTACGTAATTTAGCCAATTCCACTGCTTCATTAACCACAGCGTGATTAGGAATCTTATCCAGATACCGAAGTTGGTAAGCACTCAGAAGGAGCAGGATATAGAGCCAGTTATCAAGCTTATCCCGGTCTTCGATAAAGTGGGATAGGTACCATTCCAGAGTCAGTTTTCGGGCTACCGTACCGTAGACAATCTCTGTCACCAACCCCTTATCTGCTACTGAGAGTTGACTTCCCTTGAGGTGTTTGTTTAAGGCAATATTGGAGTATGCTTGGTTGACAAAAACATCCTCTAGTACTGCTAGAGCTAGACTCCTAGCCGTTTCTACTTTAGTCACCAAATCGTTCTCCTACAGTCAATGTCCGTCCAACTCCATTGAGGAAGGAAGCGATGTCCATCTTAGGCTTCCCAGCTGGCTGAACTTGCTTGAGAGATAAAGCTCCTTCAGCCGTTGCAACGATCAATTCCTTCTTGCCAATTGAGAGGATCTCACCTGGATTTCCCTGACCTTCTACTGGCAGGGCTTCATAAATCTTAAAGCGGTCTCCCTTGAGAAAAGTGTGGGCAACAGGCCATGGATTCATCCCTCTGATTTGGTTAAAGAGTTGACGGTTAGTCTTATTCCAGTCCAACTTTTCTTCTTCTGGCTTGATATTTGGCGAGAAAGTGACTTGACTAGGATCTTGTGGTTCAGGTTGGATTTCTCCTGCTAGGTAGCCAGGTAGCGTATCCAAAAGCAAATCACGACCAACGATTGCCAATTTTTCAAACAAGGTACCGACATTGTCCTCATCTGTGATGGGAATACTGCGGCGAGAAATCATATCTCCTGCATCCATTTCCTTAACCATCTCCATAATGGTCACACCAGCTTCCTCATCCCCTTTAATCAAGGCATAATGAATGGGTGCGCCACCACGGTGTTTGGGAAGAAGTGAGGCGTGAACATTTACCGCAAAGTCCATGCTATCAAGGAGTTTACTTGGGAGAAATTGTCCAAAAGCAGCGGTCACAATCCCATCCGCTCCTAACTTCATAATCGCTTCCAACTCTGGGCTTCCAGATAATTTTTCTGGTTGGTAGATAGGAAGATCCGCTTCTTTTGCAGCCTGCTTGACTGGGGTTTCTTGAATCACTTTTTTACGGCCGACAGCACGGTCTGGCTGGGTCACAACTGCTAGAATCTCGTAACAATCATCTGATAACAACCCCTTCAAAACTGTCGCTGAAAAATCAGGGGTCCCCATAAAGATTAGTTTTGTCATTTCTTCTCCTTCTTATAAAAATTGCTGCGGTTCGTGGTCAATGCTGAGACGAAGTTCGCTATTTTCCCGTTCTTGAGTCAAGGCCAAGACCTGGTTGAGGGTTGGGCCCAGCTCATCTTCTAAACGGTATTTAATCAAAATCTGGTAATGATAAAGGTTGTGGGTACGGGCAATGGGTTTTGGCGTTGGTCCAAGGATTTTACTAGTTTCCGATAAACCTGAGCGCAAAATCCCCATAACTTCATAGGCACGTTTGACAACCTCTTCTTCTTTCTTGTGAGAGAGGGTAATCCCAATCGTAAAATAATAAGGCGGATAGCCGAGTTGGCGCCTAATACTCATTTCATAGGCGTAAAAACCTTCATAGTCCTGTTCCTTGGCAAAACGAATGGCATAGTGCTCCGGATTGTATGACTGGATCAAGACCTGCCCTGCTTTTTCCGCACGACCTGCACGGCCTGCCACCTGGGTTAAGAGTTGGAAGGTTCTCTCAGAAGAACGGAAATCAGGCAAGTTTAGGGCCGTGTCCGCATTAAGTACTCCGACTAGGGTCACATTGGGAAAATCCAAGCCCTTGGCAATCATCTGAGTTCCCAGCAAGATATCTGCTTCCCCTCGGCCAAACTGGTCAAGAAGAGCTTGGTGACTGCCTTTCTTGCGGGTCGTATCCACATCCATCCGCAGAATGCGGGCCTGAGGAAAGAGCTCTGCTAGCTCATCGTAGGCTTTCTGAGTCCCCGTCCCGTAGTAACGAATACTGCGACTCTGACAGTTGGGACAGACATGAGGAATTCCCTTCGAAAAGCCACAGTAATGGCAGTTCATGGTCTTGGTATCCATATGGAGAGTCAGAGAAATGTCACAGTTGGGGCAGCTATCTACCGTCCCACACTCCCGACACATAACAAAGCTAGAATAACCCCGACGGTTGAGCATGAGGACTACCTGCTCTTTTTTATCCAGACGGTCTTGGATAGCCTCTAGCAAAGGAGGCGTAAAGTTTGATGTCTCATTCTGCCCGATATAGTCCCGAAAGTCAATCACTTGAACTTCAGGAATAGTGGCTAAAGGATTGGCCCGTTGGGTCAGACGTAAGTGTTGATAGACACCTTTTCCAGCACGCGCACGGCTCTCTAAGCTCGGTGTCGCTGAGCCAAGGACTAGGGCTGCTTGATTGTACTGGGCCCGTAGAATGGCGACCTCTCTGGCATGATAACGGGGATTGCTGTCTTGTTTGTAGCTGGCTTCATGTTCTTCATCGATAATCATGACACCCAGATTTTTCAAAGGAGCAAAGATGGCTGATCGAGCGCCAACAACAACTTGGGCATCGCCGCGTTCTACCTTGCGCCACTCGTCGTACTTTTCACCATTGGACAGGCCTGAGTGGAGAATGGCTACTTTCTCACCAAATCGGGCAATAAAACGTTCCGTCATCTGTGGCGTCAGGGAAATCTCAGGTACCAGTAAAATAGCCGTCTTACCCTTATCCAAGGCCCCTTGGATAATCTGCAAGTAAACCTCAGTTTTCCCACTTCCTGTAATTCCTTGAAGGAGGAATGGAGGCTGTTGACTACCAATAGCACTGACAACCGCATCACGCGCCTGTCTTTGTTCAGGATTCAATTCCAAAGGTGTACTTGCTTCAATGCCTTCAAAATAAGCGGCTGAGCGTTGCACTTCCTTTTGGACTATGGTTAGAGCTCCTTGCTCCACAAAGAAGTTGACTTGATCGCGTGAGTAGGATTCTAACAAGCTAGCCAGAGGAGCACTCTTAGGATGAGACAGCAAATAGTCTCTCAGCTCTGCCTTTTTCTTAGCACGCGCAGAAATCTCAATCTGCTCTAGTCGAGTAGTATCAACCTCATACCAAGACTGGGTCTTGACCTTCTTTTGATCGACTGCCTGGTATTCTAAGCGGAGCAGCCCTTTTCTCGTCAAGCGCATCATTTCTGCCTGCTTGGCTAAATCTAGAGAAGAAAAGGCTAGCGAATCTTCTGAACCAAACAGACGCTCTCGGTCTGCCTGACTCAGACCTTCCAGAGGATAGAGAATTTTATCATAACTGGAGTTTAAAAATCCTGGCAACATGGCTTTTAGGATGGAGATTTTGTAAGAAAAGACAGACTTGCGTAACTCCTCAGCCAGCCAGAGTTGCTCTTGAGTGAGAACAGGGGAAAAATCCAGCACTTCTGCAATCTCTTTCAAGTCCTGATTTGCCACTTCTTCATCCAACTGGGACTCCAAACCTAGCACAATTCCTTGGATCAAGCGATTGCCCTTGCCAAAAGGAACATGGACCCGCATACCGACTTCCAGCATGTCTACAAATTCCTCAGGGACCTTATAACTATAGGGCTGGTCCGTCTGCATCAGGGGAACATCCACAATAATCTTTGCGATTGCCATCTTCTCACCTCCTCCTTGTCAGTAAATTCTTGCAATAGAAAAAATAAGATTGAGTCCCCCCAACCTTAAATTTTTTCACCATCTTCTTTTTCTTTAGCAATTTGCTCTTTGATTTTCTTTTCTTCTTCTTCTTTGCGGCGTTTTTCTTCTTCGATACGGAGACGAACCGCTTCACGTTTTCCTTCTGGATCTGGGTGAATGGTTACATTTCCAGACTCGATTTCTTCCAAAGCACGAAGAGTTGATTTTTCAGACTTAAACTCTTGAGTTGCTGGCGCACCAGCTTCTAGTTCGTGGGCACGCTTTGCTTCCAAGATTACGAGTGAATATTTTGATGGTACCTTGTCCAGCAAGGTATCGATAGAGGGTTTTAACATCATTTGCTTGTACCTGTTTCCTATAGTTTATCGAGTAGTTGGAGATTTTGGCAACATCTCCTGGTAGTGACCAATGACACGGTCCACACGGAAGTGTTCTGCTTCGATTACACGCTTGACACGTTCAGCAGCGAGGGGCACCTGATCGTTGACAATGGCATAATCATACTCACGCATGAGAGCAATTTCTTCCTTGGCTTTTTCGATTCGTTGGGCAATCACTTCAGCGCTATCTGTTCCACGACCTACCAAACGATCTTGCAATTCATCCAAATCTGGTGGCGTTAAAAAGATAAAGACAGCATCTGGAACTTTTTTCTTAACCTGAAGGGCTCCCTGCACTTCAATCTCAAGAAAGACATCGATTCCCTTGTCCAGAGTTTCATTGACATAGGTCAGAGGAGTTCCATAGTAGTTACCGACATATTCTGCATATTCCAACATCTGACCTTGACGGATCAGCTCTTCAAACTCTTCACGAGTACGGAAGAAATAGTCCACTCCGTCCACTTCACCAGGACGTTGTGCACGCGTCGTCATCGATACAGAGTATTGAAATTGATTCTCAGAACTCTCAAAAATCTCTCTTCTAACCGTTCCTTTCCCAACTCCTGAAGGACCAGAAAAAACGATTAGCAAGCCTCGGTCTGCCATTATGTCTCCTTTAGTTAGTCTGTGAAATAACATTTCTCTAGAATAATGGCAAAAAGCCAGATTATCCTTTACAGTCTTTCTATCTAGTGTAACAAAAAAGCAGTAATTTTTCAACTGCTCTTTCTTATTTATTTAGCATAATCTACTGCACGAAGTTCGCGAATCACGGTTACCTTGATATTTCCTGGGTAATCGAGATTGTTTTCAATTTTCTCACGAACTTTGTGAGCCAAGATTGTGACTTTGTCGTCCTTGATTTGTCCTGGATTAACCATGATACGGATTTCACGTCCTGCTTGAAGGGCAAAGCTATTTTGCACTCCTTCAAAGCCATTGGCGATTTCTTCCAAATCATGGAGACGCTTGATGTAGCTTTCAAGAGATTCACTACGAGCACCTGGACGCGCTGCACTCAAGGCATCTGCTGCAGCAACGATCACTGCAATGACGCTTTCGGCTTCCACATCGCCGTGGTGGCTAGCAATCGTATTCACCACAACTGGGTGTTCCTTGTACTTGCGTGCCAACTCTGTACCAATCTCAACGTGGCTACCTTCAACCTCGCGGTCAATAGCTTTCCCGATGTCATGAAGGAATCCAGCACGACGGGCAAGAGCTGCATTTTCACCAAGTTCACTGGCAATGATACCAGATAACTTAGCAACCTCAATCGAATGACGCAAGACATTTTGTCCATAAGAAGTACGGAACTGCAAGCGTCCCATGATCTTCATCAAGTCTGGATGGAGGTTTGGCGCACCAATCTCGTAAGCAGCAGCCTCACCATATTCACGGATTTTATTGTCAATCTCTTGACGGTTTTTCTCCACCAACTCCTCGATACGAGCTGGGTGGATGCGGCCATCCTTGAGCAACATTTCCATGGTCATACGAGCAATTTCACGACGAATCGGATCAAATCCTGACAAGGTCACCACTTCCGGTGTATCGTCGATGATGACATCTACCCCTGTCAAACTTTCAAAGGTACGAATATTGCGTCCTTCACGACCGATAATGCGTCCCTTCATGGTATCGTCTGGTAGATGAACTGTAGAGTTTGTTGACTCCGCTACATACTCACCAGCGATACGCTGCATAGCCTGAACCAAGATATCTTTCGCAATCTTGTCTGAACGTTCCTTGACTTCTTGCTCAGCCTCACGAATGCGGCTAGCAATTTCCTTGGTCAAGTTTTCCTCCGTCTGAGCCAAGATAATATCTCGAGCCTCAGTTTGGGAAAGGGAACCGATACGTTCAAGTTCAGCTTCTTTTTGTCTTTCGACTTCCTCTAATTGCTCTTCACGTGCATCAAGGTTTTTTGCTCTATCAGAAATACTTTGTTCTTTTTGTTCAAGTGTTTTTTCTTTGTTCGTCAAATTGTCGTCCTTACGGTCAAGGCTCGTAGCTCTCTCTGTCAAACGACTTTCAATTTGCTTGAGCTCCTGACGTTCTGACTTAAATTCAGCGTCCACTTCTTCACGGTATTTTCTGGCTTCCTCTTTGGCCTCCAATAGTGCTTCTTTTTTAAGAGACTTGCTTTCGCTCTTGGCTTCATTTAGTAATAAATCCGCTTCGCGCTCAGCTTGTCCTCGTAAATTAGTTGCTTCTTGTTCAGCATTTAGAAGCATCAACTCTGCAGCCTCTTGAGATGATTTCATCTTAGCTGAGATGCTGACATATCCAATGACTAAACCAATGATGACGGCAAAAACAGCAATCGCAAGTGTCATGATTTCCATGTTTTTACCTCATTAAATTTGTTTATCGAATGACATACATTCCTTAATATTCTATCATAAAAAAACAATTTTCACAAACCCAAATTGAAGAGTTTTGTGTGAATTTTGGAAGAAAGTTCTGAAATCGTCAAACAAACTTTCTAACTCTTAAAAATGACATTTTCATTAAAACATACAATAAAAAAGCCTACCTTTCAGTAGACTTAGTAATGATCTTTGAAGGACAAGAAAGCCACGCTATCTCCATCTATCATATAAATCAAGCGATTTTCTGCATCAATACGACGTGACCAAACTCCATGATAGTCATACTTGAGTGGTTCTGGTTTACCAATTCCTGCAAAAGGATCTCGTTGAATATCCTTGACTAGCATATTGATTCTTTTTAATGTTTTCTTGTCCTGAGTTTGCCAGTAGCAATAATCCGCCCAGGCATCTTCTGTAAATTTGAGCAGCATTCCTCACTCCTCAATCACATGCACCTGAGTGCTTCCAGCACGAACTTGAGCCATTCCTCGCAAGACCTTGTCAGAAAGTTCCTTATTTTGAGCGATTCTCAGGGTTTCCTGAATACTATCCCACTCGCTCTTTGAAAGGACTACAATATCCTCATCTGGATTTTTATTGACCACCGTCAAAGGCTCAAATTCATCATTTACCTTCTTCATGTAGTCCTTTAAATGATTTCGGAATGTTGAATAAAGAACTGCTTCCATAACCATACCTCGTTTTACCTCTTTTCCACTATTATACACGAAAAGAAAGAAATTGTCAGGAACTTGTACAAGATTTTTCTTTTCTATCTACTTATTCGAAAATCTTCTAAAAAAGCCTACCTTTCAGTAGACTTAGTTTGTTTCTATCCTAATCGGGACTCTGCCGAAATTCTGTTCTGCTATACTTGGGTGTCCTAGTTGGTAAATCTGGTCTGCCTTTTGAGTCATAGCATCCCAAGGTTCTTTGCCAATTCGGCTGACTAGATGGACCTGCTCTTTCAGAGACTTGAGGTGTTGTCTGCCTTTTTCGGTAAATCCAAGGACATGGATAGCTTCTGGCAAGTCGCTTTCTCTGGCCTGCACCAAAATATAAGTCAAGAGGCGTCTGACACGCGCCTTGGTATAACGCTTGGTGGCAACTGCCTCGACCAATTCCTCTACAGAATGGGCTGTTTTGATAGCTTCCTTGATGCGCATAGCCATTTCTTGATTGACCTGATAGATCGTTGTTAGGTCTGGATTTGACAAAATTTGATAGCGGAGCAAGGGAAAATAGTCGTCCCAACTCACCTTACTGGCCTGCTCAAAGAGGGCAACGGAAGGCATAAAGCGTTCTAAAAAATCTTGGTCTGATTGATGCTGACGGAGGGCTGTTGCCGAGGCAAAGTCCACATCCTTATCCACAGAATGATAACCAGCCCCCTGACGCTGAATCGGATGGAGTTTGATTCTACGTCCCGCAACCGCTTTGGCATAAGCTAGAGCTAGAACATGATTGGGGGTATGGCCTGAAAAATCAAGACCTGCAAATTCCTTCCACATGGCTTGGGTTTTCTGAGGATAGGAGAGGGAATCAGGCAGATTTTCCACAAATTTCTCCATGTCAGCACCTTTCTCTGTGTATAAGTCAGATATTTTTTGGTAATCCAGAACTTCCTCCGTCCCAAAAGCGAGGCTATCAATGCCCAAGCGAGCCAAGATATCCACAGCTCCTTGACCGAAGAAATCAGCTGCCTGAACACTGACTAAAAAGGGCAATTCCACGACCAAGTCTGCGCCATTTTCCAGCGCCATCTGGGTCCGTGTCCACTTGTCCACGATAGCCGGCTCTCCTCGTTGCATGAAATTTCCAGACATGGCAACGATTTTCAGTCCCTCCGCCTGCTCCAGCAGGTATTTATGCCCATTATGAAAAGGATTAAACTCCGCGATAATACCTGTGATGGTCATAATGTTCTCCTACTTCTGCGCGACAAAAAACCAACGGGTGCTGGTTTCTGTCGGCTCCTTGTCCTCAAAGTCCGCATAGAGTTTGAAAGACTTGAAACCAGCCTGTTCCAGCAAAATATCATAGGTCAAAACCTCATAAGTCCGCTCCTCATGCACTTCATCGTGGCGACTAAAGGAACCGTCAGCCTCCTTGACAAAGAAAGTCAACTCATGCACGATGGAGTGAGGAGCTTCGTCCTCATAGGTGTCCCAAAGCATGGCAAAATCTTCCGCATTTTCATGGTAGGAATAGCCTGGAAAAACCTCATCCGTCTGGTAGGTCGAATGCACGTCAAAGATGAATACTCCGTCTTCGTTGAGGACATTATACACTTCCTTAAAAACGTCTCCTACCTCGACCTCATCCTGCATGTAGCAGATAGAGTCAGAGTAACACGTGACAAAATCATATTGACCTGCCTTGGACAAATCCAGCATATTGCCTTCAATAAAATCAATCTTTTGCTTGGCTAAAGTAGCTCTCTTCTCCGCAATCTTCAACATATCCGCGCTCAAGTCAAGTCCTGTCACATCAAAGCCAGCCTGAGAAAAGCGGACAGACTGGATACCTGTCCCACAAGCCAATTCCAAGAGTTTCTTTCTCTCCTTAGTTTTTGGCAAATGACGCAGAGAAAAATCAGTCCATTTGTCGTATAAACTATCGTCCATGACTGCATCGTAAACAGCCGCAAAGGTTTCATAAGTTGACATATTCATGATACCAAGTCCGCCCGTAATCGGAATGAAAATTAGGAGCTTGACGATGGAGCCGAGCTCCAAGGAAGGCTATCTATTTTCCAACGATTACAGGACGGGTTCAAATCCTTTCTAAGATACAAAGAGCGTTAAAAGCAAGGAGAAAATAGGAAACTTTCTGCTGTATCGTCAGATACAAAGGAAGTTACTCTTTTTTCGCAACTATTAGCTCGTGTTCAGTTTCGAGATGAACAAAACACGACGCCCTTACCTTTCTATCAATTTTTTCTAAAATAAGCAAAGAAAACCCAGTTGCCTGCAACTGAGTTCATTTACTAGGCCAAGGCTTCTGAAATATCTACAGAAGCCGCCTCATGCCATAGTTTTTCTAGGTTATAATGGGCACGCATTTCTTCTGAGAAGATATGCACAACGACACCGCCGAGGTCCAACAAAACCCAGCCTCCAGCTGCATCACCTTCAACATGACTGCCTTTAAAGCCTGCTTGAGCTACTTTTTCACGGATATTATCTGCGATAGCGTCCAACTGACGACTATTCATTGAGCTCGTGATGACAAAGTAGTCCGTCACGCTGGTCAAATCTTGTACATCAAGTGCGAGGATATCCTCCGCACGTTTCTCATCAGCCGCTTTCACGACTAGTTCTAGTAATTCTTTTTCGTTCATTTAGTCCTCTTTCAAATAGTGCACAAAGGCGTTATAGGTTTCAAGGGTTTGGGGATAGATGGGAAATCCCTGATGAGCTAGATGCTCCACGGTACGAGCTGTTTCGTAGGCCACTGCCTTATTGAGCGATAGCTCAGCAATTTCACGCGCCTGATCCACTCCTGGAAAGGCACGATTGTGCTCAATGTAGTCTGCGACGTAGATAACCTTATCAAGATCAGTCATCTGGTCTGCCCCGACTGTATGAATTTCAATGGCTCGCAGGATTTCTGAATCATGCAAATCCAAATCTTCCTGAATCTTGTAAATTCCAACCATACCATGCCAGACATTATTGCCCCAGTTTTTGAGATCAGTGTCTAGCTGGTGACGGTCAATCAAGTCTAGAAATTCCTGATCTGACAACTTTTTAGCATAGTCATGAAGAAGGCCTGCTAGACCCGCTTTCTCAGCATCGACTCCAAATCGCTTGGCTAGTTCTATGGCTGCACGCTCTACACCCAAACAATGGGTTAAACGTTTTTCAGGCAGAAGCTCTGCCATTCTTTCCAACAAAGCCTCTCGGGAACAGTTGATATAGTCTTGGTATGCCATCAGTAGAGCCCCTCCTTCTCGATGTAGTCTAGCACTGGCTGAGGTAGGAGAAAGTTAGGTTTCCGACCTTGGGCAATGAAGTCACGCACCATGCTGGACGAGATGTCCATGAGAGGCACATCCACCCAGATAACTGGATAGGAAGTCCCTGCCTTGTAGCGCGGGCGCTGAACTCCAACAAACTGAACCATTTCGACCAGCTCATCAATTCGGTACCATTTAGGCAGATAGTCCACCATATCAGCCCCGATAATGAAGTAATAATCCGTATCTGGATGTTGCTCGGTCAAAATCTTCATGGTGTCGTAGGTGTAGGAAATACCCTTACGTTCTAACTCAATGGTTTCAATGTCCAGACCTTCAATCCCCTCTATCGCCAACTCAAGCATCTTGAGACGGTGGTGTTCAGGGATGGTTTCCTTTTTATCCACATGAGGTGGTTGGTATTCGGGCATAAGCAGGACCTGGTCCAGTCCTAACTGTTGTCGTACTTGGTCCGCCACAACAAGATGGGCATTGTGAACAGGGTTAAAATTTCCCCCTAAAATCCCGACTTGTTTGCGTTTTTTCTCCTTGATTTCTGGCTCCAACTCTACCTTGGTAAAGGGAGTCAATAATTCGATTGCCATAGGCTCGTCTTCCTTTAATTCTCTGTAAAAACAGTTGTTTGGAGTAGGTTTTAGATTTCTTTGACTTTTTTAGAAATCTTGCGATTTTCTTTCTTGCTGGATTGTTTATACAAAATCAAGATGCGTCCGATTTTTTGGACTGTATCCACACCGATTTCTTCTTCCAAGATTTCAGCTACTTCGTGGATGTTTTCATCTGTGTTTTGCAAGAGCGTAACTTTAATCAATTCACGGGCGTCAAGAGCTTGACGTACGCTGGTTTTGATTTGGTCGTTGAGACCATTTTTCCCGATTTGGATGATGGGTTTGAGGGTGTGTGCCTGGCTGTTGAGGAAGGCACGTTGTTTTGATGTTAATGACATAATTTCTTTAAAAGAGTTTCTTTTAATACTTTTCTGAAGTGGTGACGGACGTCAGCAAAGTCCTTCGGACTTTCATGACTAAAATTTGAGTCTAAGGTCTCAAATTTTCCGCAGTTGGTACAATCACTTGTACCAACTGACACCACAGCGAAAAGTATTCTCCATGGGGCTCGCAATGCTCGCCTTAATAAAGACAACCCTTTCCTTTCTGTGTTTAAATAATTGCTTTTCGTGTGACGACTGCGACGCCTTCTGGTGCCCAGACGGCGACTTTGGCGGTGCCTGTTACTCGGATCCAGCCGAGTCCTGAGATGACTAGGTCAGTCTTGTCCTTGATGGTAAAGACATGCTCAACCAGTTTTGGAAAATCTTCCTTTTCCTTGCTATTTGGTGGAGTCAAAAGGGTTCCTAGGTGCTTGTCATAGAAAGCACTAGCACCTTCTAGCTTGGTACGATGGAGTTTGAGTTCATTGTCAAAGAAGGCAGTAAAACCTTGCTTTTCTCCTGCAATAAAGTCAAATCGTCCTAAACCGCCTAAAAACAGGGTTTGCTCCGAATTGAGCTGATAGGTTTTAGGCTTGATTTCCTTTTTAGGGCTGACATACTTAAGATTTTTAGCCGTCAAGTAGTGAGCCATCTGGTGGCGGTGGATAATCCCCGGCGTATCGTAGATATAAGATCCGTCATCAAGTGGGATCTCAATCTTGTCCAAGGTTGTCCCTGGGAATCGCGAAGTCGTAATGACATTCTGATCACCCGTGATTTCCTGGATGATGGCATTGATGAGGGTTGATTTCCCAACGTTTGTCACGCCAACGACATAGACATCGCGGCCCTTACGGTAGTGTTCAATCTTGTCAATGACTTCCTTGATGGCATGTTTATTTTGCGCCGAAGTTAGAACGACATCTACTGGACGAAGTCCTTCTTCGTGGGCACGTTCCAGGAGCCACTGGCTAATCTTGCCCGGTTTAACAGACTTGGGCAGGATATCTTTTTTATTTCCAACCAAGAGGACATCATTGCCCGATACAAAGCGTGGCAAGCCTGGGATGACAGAGCCATTAAAGTCAAAGATATCAATGACATTGACCACCAAGGCATCACTGTCTCCAACCTCGTGCAAGAGTTTGAGGAAATCATCGTCCGTCAACTGGACATCTGTGATTTCATTGTAATGACGGAGACGGAAACAGCGTTGGCAATAGACTTCGCCTGTCTCCAATCCTTTTTCGAGTGCCGACTGGGGAGTAAATCCAAGACCAGCCTTGTCTGTCGTCTGAATGGTTGCTCCACAACCAATACAGAGAATTTCTTCCATAGTTAGATTCCTTTTTTATATGTAATCGGTCCGTACTTTTCAGTAATTTGCTTCATGACACGGCGCTCGCGAGCCCGGTTAATCTGCGTCTTGACAGAGTCATGTTGAACCAAGGGTTTGACTAAGATCGAGCGAATACCCGCACGATGCGCTGCCCGAATATCGGTCATGAGCTGGTCGCCGACCATGACCACTTCATTTTTCTCATAGTGGAATTCCTTCATGGCACGGTCAATCCCAAATGTGAAGGGTTTCAATGCCCAATAAACGTAATCAATCCCAAATTTCTCAACTGCGCGTTGAACTCGTTTTTTGGTATTATTTGAGACCACGATGATGCGAATACCTGCATCCCGAAGGTCATGTAGCCACTGTTTCATCTCTGGTGTCCCATCAGGGTTGTTCCAAGCAATGAGGGTATTGTCCAAATCGACCAAAACAGCCTTGATCCCCTGCGCCTGCAGGCTTGGGACTGTCAGATCATAGACTGCTTCCACAGCAAAATCTGGCATATAGTTTTCAATCGCCATTCTGGCTCCTTTTCTTAACTTTTTTTCGCAATTTTTCTCAAAATCAATGACAAGACCAGCCATAAAACTGCACTAGCCAAGCTGATGTAGACCCAAGCATAGGGCTCGTCTGTGAAGGGGAGGGGAACATTCATCCCGAAGAAGCCCGTCACTACTGCCAAGACTGCTAGTAAAACTGAAATAATGGTCAAGGTTGTCAAGTTATCATTCAGGTTGTTGTTTAGGATATTGTTGTAAGAGGCTGAGAGTTGTTGCAGAACTTGAGAAATCAAATCGGTCATCGAAACCAGCTGGTGAGCCTCAATCATGGCATCATCAAACTGTTCTCTCTCAACTTCGTTAAATCTGCGATAAAGGGCATGTCCTTGGATATGTTCTAGCAACATGCGATTTTGCTTGGCAGCCGCTGTCAGATAGACCATACCAGTCTCCAAGTCGGAAAGGGCAAAGAGGTTTTTCTTGGTCGTTCGCTGACGCAAGAGGCCATTGACCTCATCCTTACTTTTATCCATCTGTTCGATGACAGGATAGTAGGCATTGCTGATGATTTCCAGACTAGCAAAGAGAAATTTGTAGATAGAAAGCATATCATGACTCTCTAAATAACGTGTCATCTGTTCAATCACATAGGCATTTTTCTTATTACTAATCGTAATCAAGCGATGATGCTCCACGATAAAGGTCATGGGAAAGGCTTCATAGTATTCCTTGTCCTTTTTCAAATCCAATACATTGTAGATAAAGGTGACGGTTCCACTTTCGCGGTGGTAGTCCATGTGGGCGCGCTCATTTCTATCCAGTGCGTATTCGATGGTTTCCTTGTCCAATCCATAGATTTCAGAGAGATCTTCTAGTTTTTTCAATTTTCCCAAATCTAGGTTAATCCAAGTGCATCCATTGCCCAACTGCTTTTCTACAAACATATTTTCTCCTTTACCAAACTCTTTCTATTGTACCACAAATCTGCCAAAATAGCAGACCTACTCTGTGCGGGAAAAGTTACTGACAACAGTGATATTTCGGTTTGGAACAAAGTGAAGGGCTTGGTCCTCACTTCGAAGTTGGGTCGTGCGGATTCCGACACTGACAACCTTGCCAGAGACGGTAATCGGTCCATTTGTGAGAACCACCTCGTCGCCCACATCGAGCTGGCGTTCAAAGAGGATGAAAAAGCCATTGATGACATCGGATAGAAAACCTTGCGCCCCCATCCCAATGGCAACCCCAGCAATTCCTGCCCCAGCAAGGAGGCTGGAAACTGGCAAACCTAAAATGGACAAGATACAGTAGATTAAAAAGAAATAAAGGGTATAGTTAAAGATATTCTCAAGCAAACGAGAAATGGTCTTCTGTCTGCCAGCATCTCGATTTGAGAATTTAAGCGAGGGCTTGACAATCTTTCGGACAGTCGCATGGAGGATCTTTTTGGCTATATAAAATAGAAGGATGAGAATCAAAAGAGAGATTAACTTGGTCAAAAGATTCTCTAACATGGTTGTTAAATCAAGTTTATCAAAATAACGTTGAAAAAATTCTTGCATACAAAACTCCTTTTTCCTATTATACCATAACTTATCTGAAGACTATTCCCTATAAATATTCAAATTTCATTTGATTATTTAGTCAAATCTTGATTTTATGGCATATTTATACTATAATCAACAAAAGCGTGGGATTTGCTCCTTTCCGCTCTCTATTATCAACTTTTTAGGAAATTCTCATGTCTATCACCCAACGTACGACCAAACTGGTCTTAGCGACCTGTCTCGCTTGTTTTTTCGCTTACTTTTTAGATTTATCGTCAGCAGTTTCAGCCGGAATTATCGCTCTCTTAAGCCTCTCCGACACACGCAGAAGCACGCTGAAATTAGCACGTAACCGCCTCTTTTCCATGCTCCTAGCGCTCGCTATCGGTGTTCTAGCCTTTCAGCTGACGGGCTTTCACATCTGGAGTCTGGGCCTCTACCTGGCTCTCTATGTCCCTCTTGCTTACAAAATGGGCTGGGAAATCGGCATCACCCCTAGCAGTGTCTTGGTCGGTCATCTCTTGGTACAGGAGTCTACTTCCCCTGATCTCTTGCTTAATGAAGTACTCCTCTTTCTCATCGGGACAAGCTTTGCTCTATTGGTCAACCTTTATATGCCCTCTCGTGAGAAAGCCATCCAAAGCTACCACCTTCAGGTCGAAGAAAAGTTAAAAGACATCTTGCTTCGCTTTAAATACTATCTGTCGAGGGGAGACGGACGCAATCAAGCTCAACTCGTTGACCAATTAGACAAGCTCCTCGATGAGGCTCTCAAACTGGTCTACCTGGATCACTCGGACCATCTCTTTCACCAGACGGACTACCACATCCATTACTTTGAGATGAGGCAGCGACAAAGTCGTATTCTACGAAACATGGCCCAGCAGATCAATACCTGTCATCTGGCCGCAAGTGAGAGTTTGATCTTGGCCCAGCTCTTTTCAAAGATTGCTGCCCAGCTAAGTCAGACCAATCCTGCTCATGACTTACTTGATGACATCGAACGCTATCTGCAAGTCTTCCGCAATCGGAGTCTCCCGAAAACACGTGAGGAGTTTGAAACCCGTGCCACCCTCCTGCAACTACTACGCGAAGCCGAAACCTTTATCCAGGTTAAGGTCGATTTTTATCAAAAATATGGAAACTAGAACGCAAAGAACCTCAGATGACTTCCTCTGAGGTTCTTGTGTTTTGCATTTGGAAGGGAAGTTCTTCCTCTCGTACTATTCTCAATAAAGAAATAGCAACTCCTAGTCGTCCATTACACCACCTGTCAGCTGGTACATGAGGTAAATGTGCTCCAAGACTTTTACCTTATCCATGTGGTCTACATCTTTAAAGCCTCCTAATGCCAAAAGTGGAACGAAACCGAAACACTCATCGTAGGCTAATTGAGCATGTTTGGCAACAGCTTGCCTATATAAATTAAGTTCAAAGTTATCAGTCACATATGAATTATCTAAAAATCGAATGAATAAATCCAGACCCTTACAAATAATATCCATATCCTGAATATTATATTGGACAATTCCCACGTAGGCATTCTTTTCCCAAGTAATAATATCTCCAAATGCCGTCACAAACATTGGAAAAGCAATGTCACCTCTGAAATAGCTATTTTGGAGAAGCTCTAGATAATCATCTGGATTGATAACTTTTAGATAACCATCAAGAAAAGTTCCTAGACCATCTTCCTGCCAAATTTGAAGCAACTCAGCTGGAACTTGATTCTGGTATTTTTCAATCACTTCTTGGGGCATATCTGCCACTTTAACAAAGTTTTCTAACATGTTTTCCTCCTTTTTCAGTTTATAGACAAAACTATTAGATGCTATTCCCCTCATTCATAGAAAATCTAAAATAGGTTGCTTTCCCTCCCAAATAAGTCGGGTAGCTTTACGAAGCAGAAAAAACTTCCTCATCTTGCTCATTCAGAATCGCTTGAATATCTCCACCATTAACTACTACTAGGTAGTCCACTGGTAGAATCAAAGATTTTATTAGTTTTGGATTCTTTTTCAATATTTCAAAAGCATACATAGCAACAAAATCATCTGTATCTTGATTTTGATAGCCAATAAACCAGCCCGAATCACCTTTTCGATCAGTGTCTTGTCTCTGCAAATAGTAATGTTCGCACTCAAAGACACCTTTGGCCAACACTATTTTCTCATCAAATCTGATTTCAGAAGCTTCAATATTAAGCTCTTTAGCTAGTGTGCTTTGTTCAGACTGAATCCAAAGAGCCAAGGTCAAATCATCAGTAAACTCTTTAAAAGGGGTTGTTTCATAGTTGACTGACACTATCCTAAATTGGTCCATGTTCAATTGAACAAGTTTATATATGTTGAAACCGATTTGTATTAGCAGGCCATCTTGTATTCGTTCCTTCGAGGGCAGTACATTCACAACTTTGAGCCATTCCTCAAAAAGACCTTCAGAGAATGTCCCGTAAAAGATCAAACCATTCTTCTCTACTTTTGTATCAAGCACTTCCGTCATTTTTCAACCTCCTGAAAATTTCATTTTGTAGCTTCGTTCTAGCTTCACGCTCCAAAGCTATCATTTTTTCTCTTATCTCAGCCGGAATATCTCCTAATTTGGAATGCCCCTGCCAATCACTCCAAGTTTTAGACCCTTTGGAACTATTGGTAGGTTTACCTAATCCCATAAAATTATCCTCAAGATTCAAAACCTCTACCTTATCAACATCAGATAGAGGAGCAAATCCATCCATTTCGGTAATTTCTTTCATAGAGACAATATGGTCTGCTTCGAGGGTTTCAACTGGATAACCATAAATTGGATCAAATTTTTCTCCATCAATATTATTGACATGATCGCGTATCTCTTGACTTGGTGTTTTCTTGCGAAGAGAATTATATTCTTCTTTTGAAATTCCTTTAGAAGTACTCGCTACATCATCACTATGCTTAGCCAACTGCTCGCTGGCTTCTTGGCGGAATTCTTTACTTGCTTTCTTGCCGACTTGTTCTGCCGCTTCTTTCATGCCTCGAGCGACATCATCAGATGCATTGTGGACACGGGCACCACTTTTTGTAAAGTTGTCACTAAAGTTTGCTGGCTCTACAAACCTAGTATACCATAAAACCTATAGACCAACGTTTGATAAACCAGAAAAGACCACCATTAAGGTGGTCTTTTCTCCAATTTCGTGCCTTATTTCCAATTACGAAGGTCGCATGTCAACTGGGAGCGAGGTTGGACTCACAACTGATATTGATGAGGTTAAAAATAGGAAAAACTCCCCTCCGACCCCCTAGACGAAGATAAAAAATTTATTACACTACAGAAGGTCTCATAAAATCATAAACATCTATCTGATGTTCTTCAAACAATTCCTCTAACTTCTGTGCTCCCACTTCGGCTCCATGCTTTTCTATAAATTGAAGCTCAGCTTCTGTAATCGGGATAGCTTGTAACCACGTAACATACTCTTCATCAAAATCAAAAGATTCTAAATCCCACAAGAAAGGCTGAGTGAAGAATATATGATTTACTTTCGCATTGGGATAGTAATTTCTAATAATATTTGGATAGACTGCACCTGGAGAGATGCTGTACTCTCCCCTCACAATATTAAAACCACAGTCTGCTATAATATTTGGAAAATATTCCAGCTCCGCATCAGCTGCTCCAATGATTTCAACTCTTAAAGGCTTACCATTTATTCGACGATAAATGGTATATTCTGATAAACCGATTGTTGCTGCAGTTGTTAAATAATCATCCGGACAATTCTCTCCAATGAATAAATCTAATTTGTTATCGTGATTTCTAAATGTATAGGCTTGAGGAACTCCCCCTACAGCCCTTGCAATTTCCTGTGCAATTTTAATTTTATCGTATTTCATTTGATTCTCCTCTTAAAGTTTGCTGGCTCTACAATCCCAGTATACCATAAACCTTATGGACCAGCGTTTGATAAACCACAAAAGACCACCTAAATGGTGGTCTTTTATCAAACAAACTATTTCCCATTATGCTCCTGCTGGAAGGCTTCCATTGCCTTGAACTGTTCTAGCTCTTTTTCGTTGTCAGGTTGCTGGCCCAAGTATTTATATTGAAAAAAAGAAGTTCTAGCACTTGGTCCAAAACCACTTTCGAGCCATGGTGCATAGTCGAAGTCCAAAGAGGCTTTATTGTTTTCATCCACCTTAATTGTAAAGGCAGACCACTCTGCGAGACCGTTCTCGATGAATATCTTCTTCATCTCACCACCTAAATCAAATAATTCAAAAAATTCCTTATCAAAGTCGTCTTCAGAAATGTTAAATAAAGATGGAATATCCATGTAATAATGATATTCTCCTTTATATTTAAAGAAAATACACACCACCACTAAGCGTCTTATCTATTTCAAAATTGATATAAAGATCATCCCACTCTACTGGAATCATATCGTTGGTTTGATGCACGATTTCGATAATTTTTTCATTCATTAGTTCTTCCATTCTATCCTCCGATTTGCTTGGATCTTTTTTTCGTGTTTAGTATTCCTCATCTGTGAATGGAACTGCATCCTTACTGATAGGTCACTATCATAAAAATAAGGAGCAAGACAAACAGGGCTAGACTGAGCAAGAGGGTTACAATTTTTACCAAGCGGTTGTTCTGCCAGTAGCCTGGTTTTCCGATATTGCTAGTCGCATCCATGGAAAAGAGTTGGCTTTGGCGAGGTTGGATGAGAACCAGGACAATCAAGGCGACGGCTAGGATTATTCCTATAATCATCAAAACTTCCATCATTTCACCTCAAGATTCCTAATAATGTAAAGATCAGGGTAAGAAGGATGAGCAAGCCGAGTAAAATGGAGAAGGTTTTACTGATCTTTTCTCCTCGGGTAGGCTTTTCTTTCTTAAGCGCTCCTTGCTTTAACTCTTCCATGCGTCCTTCGACATCCTTGTAAAATAAATCTTTTTTAGTCATGTCCTTCCCCTATTATCCTTTCCATCCTCTCTTGGTAAGTAGCCAAGTCCACATAGTTGGCATGACGACCTTGATGTCCAAGGGCTTGGCCCATCTTGTCAAGACTGCTGAGAGCTTCTTGAATCTTCGCAATCATGTCTCCAACAGCCTGCACATCAAAGAGGTGTTCTGGAGCTGTGTAAGGTCTGTTATGAGCTGTTTGGTCAAAGGCTAGGATGAGCATATTGTGCTCGAAGGCTTGACGGACAGCATCCAAAAGCTCGTTTCCGTAATTGATATCTAGATAGAGGTCAGACAGCTGGTAGAGTTCTCGAATCTTTTGCGGACTGGCGTTTTGATAGAGAACGACATTGGGATAGGAAAGCAAGGTCAGCAATTTGGATGACATTTCAGTCACTGCCGCGATTCGGAAGGTCACCATTGGCAAGGACTCAATCAGGGTTTCGATATGTTCGATCTGATCTGAGTTGGTAAGGATCAAGGCATCTGGTCGAACGAAGTTTTCTCTTTTGAACTGATAATGATAACCTAGATGGACAAACTTGTCATGATAGGCTGGATTGGTCAAGGCCAAGGCCTGTTCATAGGTAGCCTTATCTGGTATGAGGATCTGCTTGGCTCTCAGCCCCTCTTGCTCCAAGAGCAGCTGCATATTCCCAGGAAGGCAATCATCTAGCGGTTCTTGCCAAACCAAGATATCCTGTCCGCTCTTGTCTGGATAATGATATGAGACCAAGAAAGAGGTAGCTAGAGTATTAAAGAGAAGGTGGCGAGTGTCGATTCCCAAGTCTTGCAAAAAGAAGATCGTGAACTCCACTCGATTTTTAAAATGGCGCAGGGCTTGTCCGGGCAAGGTTAGGAGGATATCGCCTGTCACATGATTTTCTAGGACAATTTCCTGTCCCTTTGCATCCTGATACTTGGTCAGGATAGCCTGCCCATCTGCACTATAGGTGGTCTTGGCAAAGCAGGCTCCGTATCGGTTATAGTGGTCTGCTTGGTAGATGCGACCGGATAGGTCCTTCCAGTCGACTTGCTTGATCAGACGGGCCTGAGGAGCATCCACATAGTGAATCACGCCCCTCTCCCGAGAATCCTCTAGGATATGCGCCGACTGGTTATTGCCCGCAATCTCCCAAAACTCAGGTACGCCTACTTGGTTGAAATAAAGAGCTTTTCCCGACTCGTAACCTAGATAGTAGGTAAAGGGAGAAAGAATCCCATCTGGGAGAAAGCCGTCTGGCTCGATCACAACTGTGACATGGGACAGACCAGCAGCTTCTAGACTTTCATGTAAATCTCGGCTTTCCTGGCCATATCGATCAAATAGTTGAATCATGCAGGACCTCCTCTATCGTTTTCTTCCACTTGTCCCTTACTTTGTCTGTTAAAAATTCTCTCGCTAGGTCATAAGATGCTGTTCGCATAGCTGGCAAATGATTTTCCTGATAGAGCTGGCAGATCTTTTCCGCGAAGGCCCTTTTAATTTCCATTTCAACATGGTCGTCTGAACTTGGAATCAAGTAGCCATTTTGACCGTCCTGGATAAAGGTTTGGTTGCCATAAGGCACATCAAAACCAATCAGGGGCAAGCCTGAACTAACTGCCTCTATCAAGGTCAGACCAAAGCCTTCACTGGTTGAGGCTGTCAGATAGACTTCGTACTGGGGATAAATCTGAGCCAGGTCTGCATGCCCCTTGAGCTGGATATAGTTCTCCGCTTGGTGAGCCGTGATGATTTCCCTTAAAAGGGATTCCTCACCCCCACTGCCATAAATGTCAAAGGTGAGCTCTGGAAGGACTTGATGCGCCTGGATAACCGCCTTGACGAGCCAGTCGATGTGTTTTTCCTTGGCCAAACGCGAAGCGGTAATGAGAGAAAAGGGCTTTCGTTCCCTAGCAGGCTCTGTCAACTGATCAATGCTCCCAACTGGAATCGTGACGATTCGTGGACGATGCTGACTGTACTGGGCAAATTGACCTTCGAGAACTTCCTTCTGCCGATCCGTGGATACGATAAAGCAATCGACCTTGTCCGCATTTGTAAACTGATACTCATAGTAGTTGTTCCAAAGGAGATAGTCTTCGTTGCTAGCATTTTCACTATAGTGCTCTGCGTGAACGACAACTGCTAGATGGGCCTTTTGTGCTTCTTCAAAAACAGCCTGACCAATCCCTGTTTCCCTGTCCAAGATGACCAAATCAGACTTGCTCAAGTTCAAACTTTGCATAAAATAGCGCATAAGGGCTGGCTTTCCGTACAGAATCCGGTCCTTAAATCGATAGACCTCTTCCTGTCCTTCAGTCAGCAAGATATCGTAAGCAGTGCTGCCATCTTCATTGAAAAAGCTTCGTTGATAGAGTCTAGCCACTTGGTCTTTGGGCGCGAAATATTCTGTACAGTAGCGTG